>NZ_JAUYVJ010000024.1:0-67469 GCF_030689115.1 Psychrobium sp. 1_MG-2023
TCGATTAATGCCATAGTGACTGTGACGATATTGGTTTTAATACCAATATTAGATCATACTTTTAAGCGGATTGGTATAACTCGGGGGAATAGGGAGGGAGTTTGATGGTTGAGCGGTTATCAAACTCAAAAGCAATATCATCAGTGTGCCAGCCTGCACCATCCATAATGACGACGGCATATCGGCCAGCTTCTGTTTTTTCTGATATCTGCGATAAGTGTTGGATCATCATTTCTTTAGAAACTAGCGGTGTAATGATCGCTTCTGTTTCGCCTGTCGCTGGGCAGACGGCTCCATACATATAGGCATACTCAAACTGCTGTTGTTGGACAGCTCTTGGGCGAGTCCCCGTTTTTGCCCAAATTCTTGTTGTTGTGTTTTGTTGACCAAAACGACCCTCATCTTGAAACCAAATATCCACTTGCGACAAAGACACTGTACCAGGGATCGTTTGGATCATTGTATGTTCAATTTTTTTAAACTCGTCTTGCGCTTTTTGTGATTGTTTTGGGTGTTTTGAACGGCTTTTGATCCAACTAAAGCCTACCTTTTTAAGCAGCTTGTATACGTGATTGAGGTGGTAATCAACGCCAAACTGAGTTGATATATAGTCTTTAATGTCATGGCCAGTTAATCGACCACCAACTTCTGATTTTGCTTGATGCTCAATATAGCTGGCGAGCTGTTTTGTTTGTTGAGGTGATAGTTGGGCTTTCCTTCCAAGACGAGGTTTATCTTCAAGGCCTGATAAACCTTGAGATAAATAGTTCGATACCCAGTTGTTAACACTTCGTCTGCTGACTTTTAGTGTGTTGGCGACATGCGTTCTATTTTGGCACTCCAAAAAGTGTGCAACGGCTAGTAAGCGAATACGCTTGTTAGCATTTTTTTCTTTTTTCGATAGACGAATTAATTCATTTGAATCGATTAATGCCATAGTGACTGTGACGATATTGGTTTTAATACCAATATTAGATCATATTTTTAAGCGGATTGGTATCACTCATGAATACTTTATTTGCCTCAATTTTTATTATCAGTCAGCCTGCGTATACTAGTGACATGAACTTAGATCCTCTTGATGATAAAGGCGGGATAGAGAAAAAAATTGAGATTAAAGCGAAAGCTGGTAAACCAACTAGTATCTTTATTGATGATAATGGGAAAGAGCATAAGTTTGTTCTCTCTGCTGGAGAGATTAAAGATATTGATTTGTTGAAAGAGAAACTAGCATTGCTAAGTGATGATGCATTTGAAAAAGTCACAATAGCAATTAAACGTCTTCATATGAATATTGGTACTCTGACAGCTGATGAGGTTGTGTTTCTTGAGGGCGCTGGAGACGAAATAGTAGCAGATGTCGTGACGCTCAAAGAGTTAAAGCCTTATGATAAGGTTGAAAGGTTAGAAGGGTTAAAAAAGCTTGAACAATTGATGTTTCGTGAACATGCCCTAGCTGTAAGAGCACGTATTGAGGCTGTCCATGAGTTGGAGTTAGTTGAGCAAGAGTTAAAAAATATTGAAAGTGAACGTCATAAACACAAGTTTATCGTCATTGATGGTAAAGAAGCTGACATTGTTTACAACAATAGCGGTGAAGCTCCAGCTAATAGCAATGTCTATAAATTCAAACTTGACCAAGAGAATGTTGTTTTGAAAGGGCACGTTGATGCTATTCTTAAATTAATTAATCATGGTGAGTTTAGCCCTGAAGAGCTAGATAAAATTCAACAAATACTCGATAGTAAAAGGTAGAGAGGCACCTTAAATATTTGGCTTAAGGTGCGGTCCTTATAATCTATGTCAAAACCCAATAAAAAATTACCTCAAAAAGCAGTTAAGATATTTTGCTTTAATTGTCGCGCCTTGCTTTATAAATATCGTAAAGGGGGAAAGGGCAGTTTAGTTAAATGTTTCAAAGAAAGGATTACCGAGGATTACACCTCGGTATCGGGTATGTGCCCTGAATGCGAGCAGCAGTTTGCTCGAGAAACCATGATAAGAGGTGCTCCGGCTTTTAAAATTATTGGTGGTAAAGTCTTCGTTAAGTAGTCAGTTTTGTAAGGTAGCCGCTTTAGTTTTTGGTTAATACTTTACAGCCTTGCGTAATTGCTTTTTTTCTCCTCGCTGATTTTTCTTATCGAGACGTTTCATTTTGGAGCCAAAGGTTGGCTTAGTGGCTATCCGTCTTTTATCTTGCGTGTTAGCTTTTTGTATTAATGCGGCTAACTGGGCTAATGCCTCTGATCTATTGGCGTCTTGGCTACGACTCCCTTGGCTTTTTATAATGACTTTTCCTGACTTGGAAATCCTATGGTCTGCCATAGTCAGCAAACGGTCTTTTAATCTTTGAGGTAAAGATTCGCTCGCCTTAATATCAAAGAAGAGGTGAACGGCTGTTGACGTTTTATTGACGTGTTGGCCACCTGCACCTTGAGAGCGAATAAACTGCATCTCGATTTCAGTATCATTGATAGTGATGGAATTTGATATTTTGAGCATATACATTGCCTAGCCAATACGAGAGTAAATAGAGAGATAAATCAGTGTTAATAAGCTAATCTATATATGTAGTTTACTTTAAAAAGGATCAGATATGCTCGTTTCTAGTGGCGATAAACGTGTTTTTTCAAGAATGAATGTTGAAAGTGACGTTAAATATAGAGTTAGTAATGGTGCTGAAACCTTCCATGGCCAACTACTAAACCTCAGCGCAGAAGGGATTTCATTCCGTTCAAGCCGCCAACTGGTGATTGACACACAGATAAGTATAGAGGTTATTTCTTCAGGAGGCGTCCCACCGTTAGTTGCTAGTGGATTGGTTTTACGCTGCGATGAAATGGCGTCAGATGACTATCATATCGCGTGTAGTATTAAAATTTGTGGATAATTTTGATACTTAAGTCCAGTACTTTATCGGAGTAATAATGATAGCATGGTGGTAATATTTAATACCTTAACTTAATAGGGTTATTGCTATGAGCACTGCTATTATTTCACACTTTGATTGCCGCCGTCATAAGATGACAGATGGACACCCAGAAGATCCCGCTCGTATTGACGCGGTTTCTGATAGGTTAATTGCAAGTGGCTTGGAATATAGCCTAGATCATTTCGATGCTAAACCAGTAAATAAAGCTGATTTACTGCGAGTTCACGATAGTTTATATCTTGCTGAGTTAGAGGAAATGTTACCTAGCGAAGGCCTAGTTAATGTTGATGCTGATACTCAAATGTGCCCTAATACCCTTAAGGCTGCGGTGCGTTCCGCTGGCGCTGGTGTGCAAGCAGTTGATTTGGTTTATGGGAGTGATCATAAAGCGGTTTTTTGTAATGTTAGGCCTCCTGGTCATCATGCTGAGCGCGCTAAAGCAGGGGGGTTTTGCTTTTATAATAATATTGCCGTCGCTGCTGCATATGCTTTGGAAAAGCTAAGCCTTGAACGAGTCGCCATTGTCGACTTTGATGTTCACCATGGGAATGGGACTGAAGATATCTTTAGAGATAACGACCAAGTGATGTTTTGTTCTGCTTTTCAGCACCCGCTTTTTCCTTACTCTGACATTTCGACACCTAATCCCTTGCATATCAAAGCACCATTAAAAGCGGGGGCGGGGTCACAAGAGTTTCGTAATGCGGTGGAAGAATATTGGTTGCCTGCCTTAAGAGAGTTTAAGCCTCAGCTATTGTTCATTTCTGCTGGCTTTGACGCCCATCGTGATGATGATATGGCGGAAATGAATTTAGAAGACTCCGATTACTCGTGGGTCACTGGACAACTAGTCGATTTATCACATGAGTTAAACTGTGAAGGGATAGTCTCAATGCTTGAAGGTGGTTATGTGCCTGATGCCCTAGGACGAAGTGTCGTTGCTCATGTCAGATCATTAGCTGGCCTATAGTAATAGGCTAACTAACCTTTTACTTGAGCTGAAAGGGAAGTCACTTTCTTTTTCGGGATTAAGCGACCTGATAATAATCAGAAGTTGCAGCTAGCTCTTGATTCAACACTTGCTTTGCTAGAGGTACACATCCACCACACTCGCTAGCGATGGCGAATTTTTCTTTTAAACACCTCATTGTCTCACCACCATCTTTCACCGCATTGCGGATATCAGTATCGGTAATTCCAAGGCAGACACAAACGTACATGAAAATAATTCCTACTAAGATTTATTTGTGAAGTATAAATGATATTGATTTGTATTTGAAGTTTTTTTAGGTCGTTTTGTGAGCTGCTTTTCGTATGAAGGAGCGATCTTATTGATGTTCAGTAGGTTAACGTAAAAATTAATTTTTAAATACTATTAACCTACTGAAAGGGACTACCGATGTGATTTAAGCTAAGTTATATGATTGGAGATCGAGCTTCATTTCAACCCAACCTTCTTCAATATCAAACTTGACCTTGAAGCCTAGTTTTCTTGCAAGGCTAACCATTCCTGCATTTTGTGGTAACGTTAATCCAAGCATAGTGACTGTTTCACGGTGCTTACAGTAATCAATCATTTTGACCATTAACTTTTTACCTAAACCCTGGCCTTGCATATCACTTCGAATAACAACAGCAAATTCGGTTTCATGGTTTTCTGGATCTGTGATTGCTCGCACAACGCCGAGTGTATGGAATTTATTATCAGGATCACGATAGGTCGCGATAAAAGCCATTTCACGGTCAAAATCAATTTGTGTCATTTTGGCCATTTCTTCATGGCTTAATTGCCCGACTTCGCCAAAGAAACGCTTATAGCGATCCTCTTTACTGAGGTTGTCGTTAAATTCAATGTGGGATTGTTCATCTTCCGCTTTGATAGGGCGGAGTAAGACTTCCCGGCCATCCCGAAGTAAAAACAACTCTTCTAGCTCTTTAGGGTAAGGGCGTATAGCAAGGCGCTGTGCTCCGTCACTGTCACATGCTTGTAGCTTTATATTCACATCAAGTAATGTGATGTCCTCACCACTAACTAACATCGGGTTAATATCGAGTGAAGCTATCTCTGGGCAGTCAATAATCAAGTAGGATAGCTGAGTCAATACGATAGACAGCGCATTAATATCTAAAGCTTGTATCGCACGATGATCTTTTATCTTTCCTGCTTTTAATGCGCTGATTAACATGTATCTAGCTAGTGCAGTATTAAGAGGGGGGAGCGCTACCGCTGCATCTTGTGCGACATCCCAATTAGACCCTCCTTCACCAATGTATAGAACAGGTCCAAATACGGGATCATTATGCATGGCAAAACGCAGCTCTTGAGCACCTGCGGTGGATGCCATTTTCTGAATAGTTAAGCCATTGAATGAAACGTCATCAGTATAAGCTGCCACTCGCTCTAACATTCCGTTGGCAGCCACTTCAACTTGCTCAGCACTATTTAAGTTGAGTACAACGCCACCGATGTCTGATTTATGAGTTAAGCTAGGCGCACCGATTTTCAGTGCGACAGGAAAACCGATTTCTTGAGCTGCCTCTTTCGCTTGCTCTGGTGTATCAACTAACTTCGTTGCAAGGGCTTTTAACCCATAAGTTGCTAAAAGTGGTTGGGCTAAATTTAAATCGATGATTGAGTGCCCCTGCTGAATTAGGGTTTGGGCAATTTCTCTTACTCTATTTGGGTCTGTTGCATAATGGCGAGAAATAGATTTAGGGGTTTCCTGCAGTAAGCGTTGGTTGCGGCGATATTCAACCATATGCATAAATGCACCTACGGCACCTTCAGGGGTTCTGTAAGTGGGTAAACCTGCTTTTCTGACAATTCTTCTTGCAGCATAAGCTGAATCTTCACCAATCCAGTTGGTTAAAATGTTAATTCGCTTTGCATGCTTATTGGTTTTTATATGATTAACGATTTCAGTTGCAAAGTCTTCACCTGATGCCGTAGCACTTGGTGAATGGATAATGAGCAAAGTATCTATTTCTCTTGATTCAAGTATTGTACCAACCGCTTGTGCGAACCTTTTAGGGGTTGCATCCCCTGCGATATCAACGGGGTTGGTATGAGACCAATAGCTTGGCAAAAAGCCATTTAGCTTTTCGAGTATCTCGGGCTCCAATTGAGCAAGCTTTCCTCCTCGAGAGATTAAAGCATCAACTGCCATAATCCCGGGAGCTCCACCGTTTGTTATTACCGCGAGGCGTTCCCCTTTTAAAGGTTTTGAGTAGGCGAGCGTTTCAAACGCTGCAAACAGTTCGTGTAAATCATTAACCCTCAGCATACCTGAGCGTTTGAATGCCGCATCGTAGACGACATCACTTCCAGCATGTTGCCCTGTATGCTTAATCACTGAAAGTTGTCCTTCGTAGGTTCGCCCAGATTTTATCACGATGATTGGTTTTGAACGGGCGGCTGTACGCGCTGCTGACATAAAGTGGCGATGATCGTTAATACTATCGATATAAAGCAAAATTGCTTGGGTTTTATTGTCTCGCCCTAAATAGTCGAGTAGTTCGTTAAAGTTGAGATCTAAGGTTTCACCGACTGATACAAAATGAGAGAAGCCAATGCCTTTATGATTAGCCCAGTCAAGCATTGTTGTCGCAATAGATGAGGATTGAGAGATAAAAGCCACTTTTCCTGGTAGCGCTTGCTGATGAGAAAAGCTTGCGTTTAAGCCTAAGTGAGGGATTTGCATCCCTAGGCTGCTGCCTCCGAGTAAACGAATACCATAAGATTTGGCAATTTTTAATACTTGCTGATTACCTGATAAACCATCTTCTTCTGGGAGTTGATCGATTCCTGCCGCTAATATAATAACGTATTGGCAACCTAGTTCTCCCAACTCAGATAAAATCGAGGTTACCTTTTTTGCACTAATTGCGATAACTGCTAAGTCAGGAATATGCGGCAGCGATGCAATATTTTTATAAGCCAAAACACCACAAACTGCAGCATGTTTAGGGGTGACTGGCATTATAGGACCACTAAAGTTACCTTGTAGTAGATTCCTCATAACCAAGTTACCAGCGCGGTTAATATTATTTGATGCACCAATGACAGCGATAGACTGTGGATTAAGTAAACGATTTATCGGGTTACGGCTCATAGCTAAGTCCTAGTGTCTTTATAGAGTGAACTAAATTATTGAGAATAAAGTTAAAGCTTATGAATAACAGCTACACGTTAGTGTAATAATAAAAGCTAAATATTGCGCTATGTTATTCAGTTTTTATTGGTAATAACTTGATTTAACCCCATACTTTATACAGTTTTAATCATGAATTATTAAATCTTGCACTCGGTGTCGAAGGTGTTTGCTTTTATTTAGCTTAAGTTCAGCTTTAGTAAGCTATTTTTGAACTTTTGCTAGTATAATAGTTCACAGCTAAGATGAACTATAAACGCTTAATTAAGGTATTTTATATGAAACGATTAAACAAAAAACTTTCCGTGGCTGCGGTGGTTATCTCAACACTCTCTCTATCTGCTTGTCAAACGACAGATCCTTATACTGGCGAAACGAAAACAAATAATGCTACGAAGTATGGTGTAGGTGCAGCAGTTGTTTGTGCACTTATTGGCTCGAAGAAAAATAGTAAACATGCTCGAAATGCTGGGTTAGGGTGTGGCGCAATCGGTGCTGGTATTGGTGCCTACATGGACTCTCAGGAAGAAGAAATGCGTAAAGAAATGGCCGGTACGGGTGTACAGGTCGAGCGAAACGGAGATCAGATTCGTCTAATTATGCCTGGAAACATTACTTTTGAAACATCTAAATATGATATTAACCCTGGCTTCCATCAAACTTTAGGTGGTGTGGTACGGGTCTTAACTAAGTTTAAAGATACGCAATTAATGGTGGGTGGCCATGCTGACAGTACTGGTAATGCACAGTCTAATCAAACCTTATCGGCAAACAGAGCTTTATCTGTTGCTAACTACCTACAATCACAAGGCATTGCTTCAAATCGTTTGATGAGCCGAGGTTTTGGTTCTGATATGCCAATAGCATCTAATAAAACGGTCGACGGTCGACAAGCAAATCGTCGTGTAGAACTTGATATTGTTGCGATCAAGCAGTAACTACATATTCGCTCTCACATTCTCGTCACCTAACTTATTAGGTGACGTATTTTAACCACTCACCCCTTCATTTCGTTGGAAAGTGTATAATTGTTAGTAATTTAATTTATTTTTATGATAGGTTATCAATACCTGAATCGTATCATGAAGATCGTATCTGTAATTCAACCTTTATTTTCATGATCAATTACTATCTAGGTCGCAGTATATGAACCTATCACAGAAATTTTGTTGTCTCAGTTTTCTTCTTTTTATGGGGGGCCTTAGTCTATTCCCTACTAAAACATTAGCTGAGAACGCACAATTTACTCTTCAGCAAGGGCCCGTTAGCTCTGCGAAGTATACCTATTTTGGTCCTGAACAAGGACTAACGAAACCCACAGTGACTAATATTGTTCAAGACAACAATGACTTTCTTTGGTTAGGTAGTTTAGGTGGCGTGAGTCGTTTTGATGGAACAAATTTCAAGCTATTTAATAAAGAAAACAGTGCACTTTCAGATAATTATATTAGAACCCAATACGTTGATAGCAAAGGGCAACTGTGGGTTGGAACTGATAATGGCTTAAATCTTTATTTACCTTCTCAAGAAGACTTCTTACACAAGCCATTTAACTTAGCGGATCAAGAAATTTTAAGTATTTATGAAGATAGTAAGGGTAATTTATGGGTAGGGACAAAAACAGGCTTACATAAATACGATTTTGACAGTGAGCAATTTGAATTGCAGAACTTTCATTTTAAAAATGAAAGCCACTCAGTGAAGGAAGTGAAGACAATTTATCAGGCCAATAATGACTTATTGTGGTTATCAAGTCGACTTGGGGTGAATTATATTATTGACTTAAAAGGAAATGCTTTAAAAGAGATTAATAACTCAAGTGTTCCAAACGGTACTATAAACGAAGTTGTAGGTGACGGTAGTTCACTTTATTTAATATACAAACGTAAGATTGTTCGATATAGCAATAACTCCTTTGCAACAGTTTTACAGTTAAATGATGATGAGTCCGGTGAGCTTTTTTCGGGAGCGTTCGATAATGATCATCGCCTATGGGTGGGCTCTTCAAACGGAATAACAAAGTACAAAGTATCAAATCAACAATTAGAAGTTTTAGAGAGGCTTAATAATAGTCAAACTGTTCATAGTGTTTTAAAAGATAAATATGGCACGGTGTGGTTTGGCACAAATGTTAGTGGGTTAGTAAAGCATACTGAGCAGAGCCATTATTTTAAAGACCTTAGCTCAATTGGGAGTGAACCAGAACAAGAAGCAATTTGGTCTCTTGAAGAGGATATGAATGGTGACGTATGGAGTGCGAGTAACTCGTCGATGATAAGGAGACTTAGTTTAGATTCTGAAAAAATTACACTGTTCGAAACTAATATGCAAGGAACAAAAACATTAGCGTTCGATAATGAAAATTACCTTTTCGTTGGTGGTGATAGTGGTTTATATCGATTTGATATTCGCGCTTCTAGTTTTGCTGAATCTAAGAAACTGATATCAGATAAAGAAGTGACATATATAGTTATTGTTGATGATTTCCTTTACTTTGGATCATGGGGGGATGGGCTATACCGAGTTTCGCTTAACGAACATTTAAATATTGAAGGTGGACAGTTATTTAGTGAGCAACCTGCAGCACCTAAGCCTCTTGAAAGCGTTTTAGGTGATATAGAAGCCACTACTTATGTGACTACACTGACATCTCATGAGAAGAATATATATATTGGTACATTCCAGGGGCTGATTATTGCTGACTTGGAAAGGCGAAAATCTATTGAGTCTCATTTACTTAAGGGGAAAACGGTTAGCTTTGTGCACGTAAATCCGCGCGGTATCTATGTTGCAACCACCTCGGATGGTATTTACTTATTAGATTATGAAACTTTAGAACAGAAAAATCACTTTGCTGCTCCCTCCTTGTTAGCTCGTAACATATATTCTGTATTAGTTGATGATTTTGGCAGGTTATGGCTTTCAACAGATCAGGGGATCAGTCGAGTTAATGAAGACAATTCAATAGAGCACTTTAACAAAGCTGACGGGTTGTTGGGCACCGACTTTAATGATAATAGTGCTCTTTTAGCGTCAAATGGGCTTCTCTTCTTTGGCGGTGTCAGTGGGCTGAATTTCATCGATAGCACAACTAAAGAAGGTGAGAAGGTTTTAGATGCTCATCTCTTATTTACAGATTTTAATTTGTTTAACCGTGACGTGAAAATTGGAGAAGTAGAGGGGCAGCTTACACGCCTCCAGCGCTCGATTATTGAGAGCGATTTGGTGACCTTAAATTATAGCGACTACCCATTTGAGTTTACTTACAACTTAATTAATTATCCTCGACCGGACAAAGTTTCTTATCGCTACATGATTAAAGGGGTTGATGTCGACTGGATACCAAGTAAATCAACAAGAACAGCTACATATACAAACCTAAACTTTGGCACTTACACCTTAGAAGTTGAGGCTTTTCTAAATAATGGCTCTGAAAAGGTTGCCTCTAAGTCAGTAGAAGTTAACATTTTACCGCCGTTATGGTTATCTAAATACGCACTGTTTAGCTATATCGCTATTATAATTATCATTGCCATCATCATTATACGAGTTGTTCAACAGCGCCGTGAATCTGCATTTAAATTAAAGCAGAGCAAAGAAAGACTTGAGCTTTCCTTGTGGGGAAGTGGTGACCTGATGTGGGATTGGGACTTAATCACTAACAAGGTCTACCGTACCAAGCATTGGCAACCTTTTGATTATGAGGGTTTGAAGGATTCATCTTATGAAAAAATTCATCCAAATGACCGCGACCATGTAATCACTTTATTAATGGAACATATCAAAGGCGATAGTGAATTTTTTGAAGCTAACTATCGAATAAAACGCCATGATGAACCAAATAAATGGGTATGGATTGTTGACCGAGCTAAAGTGGTCTCACGTGCAATAGATGGCAAAGCGACGCGTATTGCTGGCACTATTCGAGACGTTACTGCATTGAAAGACGCTGAGCTAAGGCTTAACTTACAAGCTGATGTAATGGAAAATATCTCCGATGCAATTTATATTTTAGATCTAGAATTTAATGTCGTTGATGTAAATAAGTCCTTTGAAAAAATTACTGGGCTATCTCCTGAAAATGTCATCGGTAATAAACGTATCTTTAATACTTACCCTGGTGGCGTTACAGAGCAAATTCAAGCAAGGCTCGCTCAAGGGATTGATTGGGATGGTGAAGTTAAAACGCTTAAAGCTAATGGTAAGTATTGTTACGTAGAGTTACACTTCACTTCAATGCGTGATGGTGATGATGAGGTGAGTCATTATGTTGCAGCCTTTTCAGATATTACCAACCGTAAAGAGACGGAAGAAGAGCTTCGAAACCTATCTAATATTGACCCTCTGACCCAGCTTCCAAACCGCTCTTATTTTCAATATGCTCATCGTAATTTGATTAGACGTAAAGAGCCACATGCTCTCCTCACTATGGATATTGATAATTTTAAGAAAATCAATGACTCAATGGGGCATGATGAAGGCGATAAGCTGCTGTGTATGATCGCTGAACGTATTGACCAAGAGATCAATTGTCAGCACCTTCTTTGCCGCCTCGGAGGCGATGAGTTTGCCGTTCTTTTAGAAGATATCGATCAAATTAGTACGATTACCCAAGTGCTTTATGAAATAGAAAACTCAATGCAGGCTCCATTCTATCTGGCAAGTCAGGTACTTGTGATGAGTTGTAGTGTTGGTGTTGCAATTTATCCGAATGATGGTGAAACCGCGGAAAATATGTTGCAAAGTTCTGATACTGCCATGTACCACGCTAAATCTGAAACAGGGTTTAGCTATCAATTCTTTAGTTCCTCGATGAATGATTCAGCGGTACGCCGTTTACAAGTTGAAAGTATGATCAGACAAGCATTAAAAAATGATTGGTTTGAAGTGTACTACCAACCTAAAATTGATATTGAAACAAAGGAAGTTTCAGGTATGGAGGCCTTAGTCAGACTAATTCACCCGGAGCTAGGTATAGTTAGCCCTAATGAATTTATTCCGATAGCAGAAGACACGGGATTGATTATTGCAATAGGTGAAAAAGTATTAGAAAAAGCATGTTTTGCAACCCAGCAATGGCGGAAAAATGGCTTATTTAATGGGCGTGTGGCAGTTAATCTCGCTGCAAAACAGTTTGCACAAGAAGATTTACTACAACGAATTGAACATACGTTAGCGTGCGCTCAATTACCTCAGGAGAACTTAGAGCTAGAGATAACTGAAGGTACCGTCATTGAAGACCCTGAGCTCGCTATTGCAACGATGGAAAAATTGACGAGTAAAGGTATCCATTTGGCGTTAGATGACTTTGGAACGGGTTACTCATCACTGAGTTATTTAAAACGCTTCCCGATTCACACTTTAAAAATCGACAAAGCATTTATTGACGATTTAGCCGTTGAAAAAGGCGAGAGCCATATGGTGGCGTCAATAATATCTATTGCTCATAATATGGGGCTTTCCGTTGTTGCCGAAGGTGTTGAGGATAAAGATCAGCTACAAGCACTGTCTTTACTGGGTTGTGAAACTGTTCAAGGCTTTTATTTCTCAAGGCCACTCTCAGAGCAAGATTTTACTTCATTTTTATTAAAAAGAGCGTCTTTGACACAGAAAGAGTTTTATAGCTAAGCTTTTGAAAACTGGCATGGTATTCGCATTTATTTAATCGTTATAACAAAAAATTGACAATTAAATAACTTTTTAAGGGATACTTATGAAATCTTTATTATTAACTTCAGTGTTAGGTTTATCTTTAGTTTCTTCAGCTGCGTTTGCTACTTCACTTTCTGGGGAAAACTCTGCATGGCGTAAAGCGGATGCAAAACCTTCAGTAGAAGCTAAAATAGAAGAAAAGCAGAGCTGGCGTGCGATTAGCATTAAGCCTGTTGAGACGAGTGACCAAGCAAAAGAAGCTGAAGCTTGGCGCAAAATTAAAGCTTGGCGTAAAATCAAGTAAGACGCTTCGCGAAATTGATAGAGCCTTTCGAGGCTCTTTTTTTTGCTTTAAATTATACCGTGGCAAGCTTTTACCTAGTTTGCCGGAAAAAATGAGCCCAAAACTGCCGCTTTTTTGGCACCTGTAACTCGTGGCAGATTACCCGTCAATTTATTGTTAAAACAATAGGCTAACCAAGCAAAAGCGATTGCTTCAACCCATTGTGGATCTATGCCTGCTACTTCAGTTGATTGTATCTTCGTATTCGGAAGCAATCGAGATAGTCGCTTGATTAAATGAATATTAAAAACACCGCCACCACAGATGTATATCTGATTTGGGGTTCCTATTCCCTTAATATCTTGAGCAATAGACGCGGCAGTTAATTCGCAAAGCGTTGCTTGAATATCGCTGGCTGATAATCGGGAATAATTTAATAAATGCTTATCTAACCATGCTAAGTTAAATAGCTCTCGCCCAGTACTTTTTGGGGCTGCTAGTTTAAAGTAAGGCTCTTGTCGCATTTGTTGTAATAAAGCCTCATTTACCTTGCCAGATGCTGCCCAAGCCCCTTGAGAATCAAAGCTTTCACTAGGGTGATGCTTGTTGTGCCATAAGTCTAATAAGGTATTGCCAGGGCCTGTATCAAAGCCACAAACATCACTTGTTTCTCTGCCGAGCCAAGTAATATTTGCAATACCACCGATGTTGAGAATTACTCTACTTTGGTTTGGCTCATGAAATACAGTTTGGTGAAATGCCGGTACTAAAGGTGCGCCTTGCCCCCCTAATGCAATATCTTTTCGCCGAAAATCAGCGATAGTATCGATGCCGGTGAGCACTGATATTGTATTGGGATCACCGATTTGAATGGTGAAGGGGTGGCTCTCGTTGGGCATATGCCTAACCGTTTGTCCATGTGAACCAATTGCAATTACGTCTTCAGGGGTTAAGTTTACTTTTTTGAGTAACTCATTGGTTGTTTGTGCAAAGAGTTCCCCACAAGCTCGATCGCATTGTCCTAATAAATTAATATCTTGGGTCGAGGGTTTGGATAGGTGGTGAAGTTTTTCTAATAACTCATTAGGGATTTCTTTGGAATGTGAGCTAACTAAAGATGGCTTGCCATTGTTAAAGCAGACAAGCGCTGCATCAACACCATCCATACTAGTGCCGGACATCAGTCCGACATAGTATTGTCTAGAAGAGTCATTATTCATTGTTCGTTGCTAACATAACTCTTTGATTAGCAGATAATTGCTCCATGCGATTTGACGCAATCGCTAAGAAAGCAGACTTTTCGTCTCTATCTATCGACTGTGATTTAGGCAATTTAACGGTACGAGGATTACGGTGAGAGCCATTGACTAAGAATTCATAGTGTAAGTGAGCGCCGGTAACGCGGCCAGTTGCTCCCACATTACCAATACGTTGACCTTGTTTTACTTTTGCCCCTTTACGAACAAACTTTTTTGATAAATGAAGATATTTAGTGACGTACTTTTCACCGTGTTTAATAAATACGTAGTTACCATTGTACTTATTGTATGCTGAAGCGATAACTGTTCCTGAGCCCGCAGCAACCACTGGGGTGCCCGTTTTTGCAGCATAATCGATACCATTATGCGCTTTGACGCGTCCGGTTACTGGGTGTAAGCGTCTAGGGTTAAAGTTTGAACTAATATATTTGAAGTTTACCGGTGCACGTAAAAACGCTTTACGCATACTACGCCCTGTTGCCGAATAATACTCTCCATCGGTATGTCGAATAGCTTGATAGCTTCGGCCCTGGTTAATGAATTCGGCGGCTAAAATTTTTCCAGTTTTTACTTCAACACCATCGAGATATTTTGTCTCATAGACGAGGCTAAAATGATCGCCTTGACGAATGTCTAAACCAAAATCAATATCCCAACCAAAAATGTTGGCTAAATTCATGATAACTGAAGCTTCAAGGCCAGCGTCTACGGCAGCATTCCAGAAGTTTGAGTTAATGGTTGCACTGGCAATTCGTTCTCTGGTTTCTAAATCTTTAGTTACTTTTTCTACAGTAAACTTATCATCCACTTTAGTAATTTCTAAAGTATTGATGATGTCTTGTTGGTATTTTAGCTTAACTAATTCTTGTTCGCTGTTAGCACCAAAGTGGATAACTTGCCCCGGCATAATTTTTCTTAATGCGCTAGTGGCCTTACCTAAGCTAGTAATTTTATGTAATGTTTTGGCACTAAAACCTGCGCGATTAAAGATTAAAGCAAGGTTATCTCCAGATTTGACCTTGACCTTTTTCCAATGTAACGAATCCATTTGTTTAAGTGCTGTGCCTGACGGTTCAACCTTTGTTGTTGAGTTTGCTAATACCTCAGTACTTCTATGGGGTATTGCTTGTGGTGTTACGTGACTAGGCGCTTCAGGTAAGCGACTCATTGGGGCTAAAGAAGAACCTGCCGTTGGAGCGATATTCGTAGTGGGTACATCGACAGTATAGCGCTTTGCTACTTCTAGCGTGCTAGCAGAATCGGTTGACTTTGAGGCTTTAGCATTATCGCTCGGCAATAAAAATAAAAAACCAGTGACCACAGAAACCGCGATAAGTAACTGTTTATGACGAAGAGGTAACCGCTGGTATAAATGAGTCATAACTTAAAATACAACCTTTAAATTAATATTTGAAAAGGGGGGCTATTTATACTCTATATAAGTTCTAATTAGCTTCTTAATAAAGTAAGATTACCAGCTTTATTTATAACCTTAAACCTACAACTCAGATTTGGGTCAAGAAAATGCTATATTTTTTAATATTTATAACATTTTTGTGCCATTTAGTCGCATTTTAGGTTTTATACAACATTCAGGAGAGCAGTGAATGTCACAAGTAGCTGATGCACTGGCAGAGATTCAACGTGGTGCTGATGAAATTCTTGTTGAGCAAGAATTAATTGAGAAACTAAAATTAGACCGCCCACTTCGTATTAAACTAGGTGCTGACCCTACCGCACCAGACATTCACTTAGGTCACACCGTTATTCTTAATAAGCTGCGCCAATTTCAGCAGTTAGGCCATGAGGTTACATTTCTTATTGGTGACTTCACCGCAATGGTTGGGGATCCAACGGGTAAGAATTCAACACGTCCTCCACTGACTAAAGAGCAAGTTTTAAAGAATGCAGAATCTTATACTGAGCAAGTGTTTAAAATTCTCGACCCTAACAAAACTAAAATTGCATTTAACTCGACTTGGTTAGAGCAACTAGGTGCGGCAGGGATGATCAAGTTAGCATCAAACCAAACTGTTGCCCGCATGCTAGAGCGAGATGATTTTAAAAAGCGTTATGCCGGTGGTCAGCCAATCGCGATACATGAGTTTTTATACCCGTTACTGCAAGGTTGGGACTCAGTAGAAATGGAAACGGATGTTGAGCTTGGTGGTACAGATCAGAAGTTTAACTTACTAATGGGACGTGAACTACAAAAAGCCAATGGTCAAAAGCCGCAGTGCGTGGTAATGATGCCATTACTTGAAGGTTTAGACGGCGTTAAGAAAATGTCTAAATCTGCAAATAACTATATTGGTATTAATGACGCTCCATCTGAAATGTTTGGTAAAATCATGTCTATTTCAGATGTCTTAATGTGGCGCTATTATGAATTATTAAGCTTTAGACCGCTTAGTGAAGTCGAGCAATTTAAAGCCGATATCGCTGAAGGGGCTAATCCTCGTGATATTAAAATTGCTTTGGCTAAGGAAATTATTGCCCGTTTCCATACTGAAGAAGATGCTGAAAAAGCGCATCAAGAATTTATCAATCGTTTCCAGAAGAAAGCTATTCCAGATGAAATGCCTGAATTGGATTTAGACGCGATGCCAATTCCAAATCTATTAAAAGAAGCTGGCTTAGTGACTAGTACATCTGAAGCGAACCGCATGATTAAGCAAGGTGCGGTCAAAATTGATAGTGAAAAATGTGCTGATAATAAATATCAAGCTGAAGTTGGTACCACCAAGGTTTACCAGGTCGGTAAGCGTAAATTTGCACGGATCACCATAAAATAACGGTTAAGCTTGTTAAAGTCAGCCCGTTGAAAAGCCGGTTAATGATTCTAGTGATTGTTAATCGGCTTTTTTGTGCAATAAAATCTCTAGCTCTCATGAAATAATGATGCTTTAATGATTATATTTACTGGTCAGTCCAGAGGTTGTTATGGAATCAAGAGTCAAGGTTGAATATAGAGAAAAGATAGCAATTGTTAGTCTTAATCGAGGTGAGAAATACAATGCGCTCGATATGGCCATGTTTGAAGCTATAACTAAAACTATCAATGAACTAAAACTAAATCGTGCCATTCGCGCAGTAATCCTCCGTGGCGAAGGTAAAGGCTTTTGCGCTGGCTTAGATATGCTTTCGGTAATGAAAAAGCCACTTAATGTTCCTAAACTGTTAAAAAAAGAGCAAGGGAATTTATCTAACTTAGCACAAGATGTTGGCTATTTATGGCGTTCAGTCCCTGTGCCTGTTATTGCAGTAACCCATGGTTCATGTTTCGGTGGTGGAATGCAAATTGCTCTAGGGGCTGACTTTCGCTATTCAACCCCTGATTGTCGATTCTCAATAATGGAAGCTAAATGGGGGCTTATTCCTGATATGAGCTTAAGTGTTACTTTAAGGGAGTTAACACGTATTGATGTCGCTAAAGAACTAACAATGTCTGGTCGAGTTTTTGAAGCGTCAGAGGCGCTTGAACTCGGGTTAATTAGTAAAATTAGTGATGACCCTTTCCAAGAGGCTTTAGCCTTTGCTCACTCCCTGACTAAACGTTCCCCTGATGCTGTAATGTATGCCAAGTCGTTATTTAATGAGACGTGGCTTAGCGATGAAGCCAGTGCCTTAGATTGTGAAACACGTTATCAAAAGAGACTGCTAGGACGCTGGAATCACTTGGTTGCAACGAGTAGAAACTTCTTTAAAAGCCCGCTAGGTTATAAAAAGCGTGATAAAAGTTAATACCACGCAATATAGTCTACATTCGAGTTACATGTATTGTTTAAATAGTTTATCAAGGTTCGTGCGGCGTAAGCGATTTAACCACTTTCGTACAATTAATGGATAATCGTTTGCTGTCTGGATTTGGTTCCAGTGCTTCACTTCTGTCGTATGCTTAATGATTTGCTGATGTTCTTGAGCAAAAGTGTCAATCAACTGGCCCTGTTTGTCATCAATCATTAGGCCATTTTCTATATCCAAGCGCCAAGCTCGTGGGTTAAGGTTATTGCCTGTTAATAAATGATAACGATCATCAACTTTCATTCCTTTTAAGTGGAATGAATTATTGTCATGTTGCCATAAGCGAATAGTTAATAAGCCATTATTGATCGACTTCTGATGGCGCTTAACAAATTGCAATAACGTTGTTTCGTATAAGTAGGGTACTAAGCCAATCTTATTAAAAGGCTGATCTTCTGGAATAAAGAAATCACTGGCTCTCTTATCACCGACTATAATTTCAATTTTTATTTTTCGACGCAATAACCTTGCAATATCGCGTTTCAGTACGCCGGGTAAGTTGAAATATGGAGTATACAAAACAAGGTTGTCTTGAGCTTGCAGCATTTGCTGGTGGATAACCTTGTTCAGTTGGTTATTACGTTTGCCCAAGCCAATTAATGGTGTCACGGTTAAGTCAGCGTTACTGTGCTGCGGTAGCTGGTATTTTACTCGGCTAAGCTGTTTGTGTTGATTGGCGACTTTTTTCTTGAATTTATTATCAAGTACTAATGGGTAACGATTAAATAGGTAAACACCTTCGCTTGGGATTAATGCGTCATTCAGGTAATCAACAAAGCTATCGGATAAGGCAATGGAGTTGATGGTGCAATAGCGGTCGTAGCGGTAACGCTCTTTATAGTGGAGGTAAATATTATTAATACTTGCTCCGGTATATAACAAAGTGTCATCGATAACTAGCCCCTTAAGGTGTAATACCCCAAAGAGCTCACGTTGTTTTACTGCAACGCCATAAAACTTGATTAAATCAGGGTGCGCAATATCGATATCACGATAAAAAGCGGCATTCCCTTCTGAATTTTTTTGTCCTATTAAGCCTCGTCGTGCTCGATGAAAATCGACAAACACCTTGATCTCTAACTCTGGACAGCGCTGTTTTGCGGCAATGAGGTGTTCAACAACTAAACGTCCTGCTTCATCATTCTCAAGGTAAAGGGCCGTAATATATATACGAGTTGTTGCACTATTAATGAGGGACAGTAGTTGTGTTAAATAATCCTTTGCCGTTAACAGCACTGAAATATCAGCGGCAGAAACCGATGAGCTCGGAAGTGTTTCTAGGAGTTGCTTTCGACGATAAAGGTTAACCATGACTCAGTTATAATAATGATTTGTAGGCTCACTTTATCTCGGAATGAGTGACATATAAAGCCTTTGGCATATTTTTTTATTACTTTAGATTTAACTTGGTCAAAAAACTCGCTATTGAAGCTTTACTCATGTTTTTTATTAAGAATGAAGGGCTAGGTTTTATTAAACCTAGTAAATAAGTTTAGCATATGCACTCAGTATCAAATGAGAGGTTATATTGGTTGTATCAAGAAAACCTGATGACCGACGTCTGCGTTATCTCCTTAAACCATTAAGTTTGTTGCTGACATTAGCCAGCTATGCGCTCTCTTTTAATTTAAGTAACTCTATCGAGAAGCGCAATAATCAATCACTACTTATTAACTAGCTTAGGTGCTGAGTAATATAAAGGCGCGCGCTCTTTTGCTCACCGGGGGCAATAAACCACTGCTGATCTTTTATCGCTCCGCGCTCAACACAAACAAATTGGTGATAAAACTCTTCCCCTATATCAGCCATATTACTTGCTAACTCTTGACCAGGGTTCCAAGTGATCACACTAGGGCAATTGTCGCCAGCAATGATTAACTGATGCTGTGAGTTTATTGTTTGCTCTCCTTGAGTTTGTGTAAAGTATCGGTCCACCTCTGTGCAAAAAGTCAGTTCACCTAAGAGCGTGGCTTCTAGTTGGTTAACTGTATCGACATAATCTTGATTATCCAACCCTGTAACATATGTCTTGTTGATGTCATCGACATTAAAATAACTGTGTAGTGCCCACTCACAAGGGATTGCTTGTTCGCTTTGGTTTTCGACGCTAAATTCAACCGTCAATTCTCTGCCTAGAGTGAAATGAACTCGCATTGTGAACTCATAAGGAAACACTTTGCGCGTCATTGTATTAGGCGTTAGTGACAGAGTGACTTGCTGGTTCTGGTTATCGAGAGTTGATACATCATCTAATTGCCACAGGCTAGTTCGGGCAAAACCGTGGCTAGGGTATGGCTTACACGAGTGAGCGCCAAACCATGGTGCGCAAATTGGAATTCCACCACGAATTGCTTTACCTTGCTCAAACGTTGCCAGTGGACTAAGCCATAACACTGCTGGCTTCCCCTTAGGTGTAAACTCTAAAATTTGACCACCATAAAGGGATATAACCGCTTGGCATTGCTCATTATCAATGATAAGCAATGGTAACGCTTGCGTCGAATGGTAATGTTTTTGGGTATCACTAAATGTAATACCTGTTGGAAGTGCAGATTCTTTTCGTTCCATTGGCATCGCTTGTCACTACAAATTATGTTTTTCGAAGTATAATAAGCAATGAATATAGCAATAACCCACCGGAATACCAAGCGAGAGAATTGATTTGCTTATATTGCTGGGAAGAAAACGGATAATATAAATTATGAAAAAGATTGCAGTTGCTGTTGGTGTTGTAACTAACCGCCAAGGTCAAATACTTTTGGCGCTTCGTCATGAGCACCTTCACCAAGGTGGAAAATGGGAGTTTCCAGGTGGGAAAATTGAACAAGGAGAGCAAACATTTGACGCATTGAGCCGTGAATTGAATGAGGAAGTCAATATCAATGTTGAACAAGCGAGTCCGTTAATTAAGCTCGAATATGACTATGGAGATAAACTTGTTGTACTTGACGTGTGGCAAGTCAGTGAGTTTAGTGGTGTTGCCCAAGGCATGGAGCAACAGCAGATAAAATGGGTCGATAAAGTCGACTTAGCGAATTATCAATTCCCTGATGCTAATCAACCGATTGTTGATCTATTAATCAAAGAGTAACCTTACTATTAATACCAGTCTGGTTATTCATCTGGTTGAAAAAATTCGTCATTTAATGGCAAGTCAAATTCATCTATCGCTAGTTCATTATTTAATGACGGGCCTGCAATGGTATTATTTTCACTTGCCCATTCCCCCAAGTCGATGAGTTTACAGCGCTCACTGCAAAATGGTCTAAAAGTACTTTCTTTTATCCATAGTACAGTTTTGTCACAAGTTGGGCAGTTTACTTCAGTCATGGAGCTCTCTTTGATTAGCAGCAGGCAAGGGCGAAGTTTATATCATGAAGTGGTTGCTCATTCCAAGAGATAAAGCGAATAGAATAACGATTACGATAACCACTAATGCAAGGGTAGCAACCTTGATGAACGGCTACTTTTATTCTCACCAGTTGGCTTTCGGTGCAGCCATCCTGGAAAAAACCATCGGTTGCCACCTGTTCGTAATACGTTGAGGACTCCCTAAGTAACTGAAGTAGTAGAGTGACTGCTTCAATGGTTTGTTCAAAAGGTGCTAACCATTTATTGATATCACTCAAACGTTGATGTTGGGGTAAATGCTGCCAATAATGAAGTAGTGGTGTGTCAAACTCACAACCTCCACCAGGTAGGGATTGTTTATTCTTTATTTGCACTAGCAAAGGGTCTTGGCTGATTAATGCATGTACTTTATTAGGCTGAGCTTGGCTAAAGTTAAAACTATCAATTTTTTTAATTAACTTATTTAATTGCTCTTTGTCGATACTTTCAACATCAAACCACTGGTTTAAAGAAACCTTTCTCGTGTCCAAGTCACGTAATAGCTCTTTTTTGAACTCGCCACGATCCACTTGCTCTGCTAACGTAAATAACGCAGAAAAGAATGGTTTAAATAACTCTGGCTGTTGTAAGCTTTGGTATGCGTGTAATTGCTTACTTAGCTGTTCGATACGTAAATAACATCGAATTTTTTCTGTTAATGGATACTCATAGATAATAGTGTCAGACATAATAATTATTATTGTGTATGTAATATAACTCACCATTCTATTAACATTTGTTGTTATTATTTTACATTGTTAATGTTAATACCTACTCAATGCTTTATAGCTTGTTGAATAGTGAACCAGTTTTTATTATTGTGCTTTAAATAAAGGTTTTTGATCAACCTTTTAGTTTCCGGTTCCTTCCAGAGCACGTTCAAGATAGCTATGATGCAATTTTTTTACATCATTAGTCAACTTATTGATCATTCCTGTGTTTTCTATAATATCATCTGCATGACTTAAGCGTAAATTACGCTCCAACTGCGATGACATTATTGCTTGTGCTTGGGCTTCATCGCAACCGTCTCGCTCCATAGTTCGTTTGAGTTGTTGTTGTTCCGAAGCGTCAATGATTAACACGCGATTTACCATTGTCTGAATGTTGTTTTCAATTAACAAAGGTGCAACAAGTAAGCAGTATGTTGATTGAGTTTGTTGCAGTTGCCTTGTAATCTCTTGGCGGATTATTGGGTGGAGTAGTTCATTTAACCAAGCTTTTGCTTGGTTATCAGCAAAAACGATCCGACGAAGCTCAGAGCGTTTAAGTTCACCTTGTTCATCAATCACGGCATCACCAAATTTTTTAGCGATGGCGTTCAGTGCATGAGTCCCTTGAGCAACAACCTCTCGAGCAACAATGTCGGCATCAACCACATCAATGCCTAACTCCATAAATAAATTAGCAACCGTTGTTTTACCGCTAGCTATTCCGCCGGTTAGGCCGACAATATATTTTTTATCAGCTGGCATACTCATAGCCCAATAGATTGGAGGTATAACTGGTTAATTTGTTCACCCCAAATTAATGCAATCCAACCTGCAATTGCTAAATAAGGACCAAAGGGGATAGGGATGTTTTTATCTTGCCCACGGACCGCTAATATTGTGATGCCAATAATTGCACCAACAAGTGATGACAAAATGATCGTTAGTGGCAAATACTGCCAACCAAGCCAAGCACCGATTAACGCAAAGAGTTTAAAATCACCATAGCCCATGCCATCCTTGCCGGTGAGTATTTTAAATAACCAAAATACAGTCCATAAACTCATGTAACCAGCAACAGCACCAATGACAGCACTATTTAAATCAACGAATGTGCCGTTAAGGTTGATGATTAAACCAAACCATAGCATAGGTAAGACGATGGAGTCGGGCAACAGCATGGTGTCAAAATCGATAAAGGTTAAAGCGACTAGGCTCCATGTAAAGCATAGCGCTGCAACACATTGCCAAGTCGGACCAAATGTACAAGCTACAACCAAAGATAAAATCCCCGTTATTAACTCGACCATTGGGTAGCGTGTTGAAATGGGGGTTTGACATTGGCTACATTTCCCTTTCAGCCATAAATAGCTAACAACAGGGATGTTTTCTCGTGCCGTAATTTGATGTCCACACTTAGGGCAGCCTGAACGAGGGACGATTAAGTTATATGCCGTCGCGTGCTTAGCAGTTGAATCTTTTTCATCTGGTAGCTCAAAATACTCTTTAGCTTCAGCTTTAAATTCACGCTCCATCATAATGGGCAGGCGATGGATCACCACATTGAGAAAACTGCCAACTAATAAACCGAGTATTGTAATTACCCCGTAAAAATACCAAGGGTAATTAACCATCACATTTACAAAATCATTCATTTATTCGTGTTCTTTTAGCTTTTTTTTAATAGGAAAAATAGGGGGTTAAACAACATTACCCATTTCAAATATCGGTAGATACATGCCGATGATTAAGCCACCAACAATGGTACCAATTACGACCATTAACATTGGCTCGATTAAGGTGGTTAGCCCATCAACCGCATCGTCAACTTCCATTTCATAGATAGCAGCAACTTTATTGAGCATGTCATCAATAGAGCCAGCCTCTTCACCAATCATTATCATTTGAATAAGCATATCGGGGAATACGCCAGTGGTGCGCATAGCTATATTGAGCATTAACCCAGACTCTACTTCTCGTCGGGCACTGAGGATCGCATCGCGATATAATGCATTGCCTGAAGCTCCTGCGGCCGATTCTAAGCCTTCAAGTAACGGGACACCTGCGTTAAAGGTCGTTGCTAGTGTACGACTGAACCGTGCGATTGAAGACTTATGTAAAATTGATCCGATGATAGGAAGTTTCAATAGAACATGGTCAGTTTTATCTCGAACTTTTTGTGAGTTAAAGTGGGCACGTTGAAAGGCAAAAATTGAAAAGCCTAAAACGCCAAATATGATGTACCAATAGTCTTGCACCGCGCGGGAAATTTTTAGTATTAATTGAGTAAACGCTGGTAGTTCTGCCCCGAAGCCTGCAAATATTTCTTCAAACTGTGGCACTACAAAGATTAATAGCAACATAGTGACACCGAACGCTACCGCAATAACAGCGGCCGGATAAAATAATGCTTTTTTAATTTTTGACTTTAGCGCTTCAGTTTTTTCTTTATAAGTCGCAATGCGATCGTACACAGTATCTAGTGAGCCTGAGTGCTCACCTGCCGCCACAAGGTCACAATATAAGTCGTCGAAGTATTTTCGGTGTGGGCGAAGAGAGTCAGCAACAGGCACGCCGGCTTGAATATCATTATTAATAGCCGTGAGTAGTTCTCTCATTTTTGGCTTTTCATGACCATCTGCAACAATCTTCATGCTTTGAACTAGCGGTACACCAGCAGATAACATTGTTGCTATCTGGCGTGTTATCATCGCCATATCCATCGGAGTAATTTTGTTAGATGAACCGAAACTAAATAATGGCTCGGGTTTCTTTTTTAGTTTAGTGACATTGACACCTTGCTTACGTAAAGCATCTTTGACGTCTTTCTCACTAGCCCCTTTATAGTCCCCGGAGGTTCTTTCACCTTTGCGGTTTATCCCATGCCAAATGTAGGTGTTAATTTTGGCTGTGGATTTGTCTTTTATGCTAGCCATATAAATCCCTATGAATGCATCCAGTGGTATTAACTTAAGCTAAATGCTTATTATATTGCAAATCACTAATGATATTTAATTAACTTGCAAGCATTTACAAAACTTTGCACATAATGTCTTAATTAGAAACTCGTGACTCGATTAACTTCTGCAAGACTTGTGACACCTTGTAAGGCTTTTAGTAAAGCTGAGCGACGTAGGCTATTAACTCCTTCATCTGTTGCAATTTCAGCAATTTGTAACGAGTTACCACCTTCCATAATGGTTTTACCAATTTGTTCACTCATCGGCATAACCTCGTAGATACCGACACGGCCTTTATAGCCTCCAGAACATTTATCACAGCCTACGGCATGATAAAAGTGAGGCTGGGCAGCAATTTCTTCTGCTTTAAAACCGAGTTTGACTAGTTCTGCTTCAGGTAACTGCTCTGACTGTTTACAATGCTCACAAAGGCGTCTTGCTAATCGTTGGGCGATAATGAGGCTAACAGAGCTTGCGATATTATAACCCGGCACTCCCATGTTGACTAAACGTGTAATGGTTTCAGCAGCCGAATTTGTATGTAGTGTTGATAACACTAAGTGACCAGTTTGTGCTGCTTTAATAGCTATTTCAGCGGTTTCTAAATCCCGGATCTCACCCACCATCACAACATCAGGATCTTGACGTAGGAAAGCACGCAGCGCAGAAGCAAAGTCAAGTCCTGCTTTACTATTGATATGAACTTGGTTAACGCCGGATAAGTTAATTTCTACGGGATCTTCAGCTGTTGAAATATTACGTTCAGGCGTATTAAGGATATTAAGTCCAGTATAAAGAGAGACGGTTTTTCCAGAACCAGTGGGCCCTGTTACTAAAATCATCCCTTGCGGGCGTTTTAAGTTTTCTTCATATAGGGCGCGTTGCTCCGGCTCATAACCTAATACTTCAATACCCATCATCGCAATCGATGAATCTAAAATACGAAGCAC
The DNA here is from genome assembly GCF_030689115.1 of Psychrobium sp. 1_MG-2023. Taxonomy (NCBI): domain Bacteria; kingdom Pseudomonadati; phylum Pseudomonadota; class Gammaproteobacteria; order Alteromonadales; family Shewanellaceae; genus Psychrobium; species Psychrobium sp. 1_MG-2023. The sequence continues at coordinate 26,092 of NZ_JAUYVJ010000024.1, forward strand.
TATTTTTTCACCAAACAAGGTTGGTAATGAGCTCACCCGAAAGTCGATGGATTTCTTACTCGAAATCTTTAATTTGATACGACCATCTTGCGGTACACGCTTTTCGGCAATATCCATTTTCGACATCACTTTTAATCTTGCAGCTAACCTAGAAGCTAAATAAGCTGGTGGACTACCCATTTCGTGCAAAATGCCATCGATACGAAAGCGAACCCGATAGTTTTTTTCATAAGGTTCAAAGTGTAAATCAGAAGCGCCTTTGCGTATCGCGTCCATTAATAGCTTATTGATATAAATAACGATGGGCTGGTCATCAGTATCTAAGTCGGAATCTTGGTTGGTAGCAGGGCTTTGGTCATCGACATCAATCGCTGAAAGCTCATCTTCATCAAAATCATCAAGCGATAATGCGCTAGAATCAGACTCAAACAAAGTATTAATGACTTTACTGAGTTGATCTTCGGCAACTAAAATGGGTTCAGTGCGCATCCCAGCATTAAATTGGAACTCTTCAAGGGCGTTAATATTGGTTGGGTCGCCAATTGCAACATACAACCGATTGCCACGAGTGTATAAAGGCAAAGCTTGGTGCTTTAAAATACGCTTTTCATTGAGTAAATCAGAAGGCAGCTGTGCTACATCGAAGTTATTGATATCAAGTAAAGGAATAGAAAATTCAATACTGCATAAATTGGCTACGGCCGTAGCATCAATTAATTTCTCTTCAACTAAATAGCTTAAAAAAGGTTTCTTATCCCTATCACACTGCTCAGCGGCTTTTTTGGCAACCTCAGCAGTTAATAGCTGATGCTCGACAAATAAGTTGAGTAAACCGTGAAAGGATGTATTGCGCGCCATTTACTTAAAACCCAAAATAAAAAATGAAATTAATTTCATCAGCTTAAACTAAAACAAAAGCGATGACTATTAAATACGACCTTTTGAAGTACCTTTAATCAATATAGCCACATAATGCTCTAAAAAACATATATCTAATATAATCCTTTTATCTGATGGGGTTTAATTAAAGATTACTTGGCAGCGTTTCAAGGCACTGTTGTTTCTAATGAGCTACATTTTATTGTGCTCTCACCACAATGAAATGCGGAAAAGTGAGTATAGGAGTCAGTCTTTTATAAGTTGTATTTTTGTTAATCAAGTGCTAATTTATCTGTAGCCGCTTAGAAGCGCTGTATTGTTTTAGTAACAGGCTAAAGAGGTCAATGAACAGCCAAGGCAAATTAGAAAAAAGGTTAAATTATTGATGGTATACAATATTTTTGATCGTTAAATTAGCATCGGGTGTTCCCGTATTATTTAAACATGGTTATAATGTTTTTTATTAGTTAAAACTAAACTAATTTACAAAAACAATAACTGTGAGTTTTCTCAAAGGAAAAATATTATGAAAAAAGTACAACAAGGTTTTACCTTAATCGAATTAATGATCGTTGTGGCAATTATCGGTATCTTAGCTGCTGTGGCGTTACCTCAATATCAAAAATATACTCAAAAAGCACGCTTTGCTGACGTTAATATAGCGGTTTCTAGTACTAAAGCTGCGATGGCAATTTGTTTAAATGTGGAAAGTGCAACTGCTAGTTGTGATACATTTGCAAAGATCGGTCTTGCGGATCCTGGAAGTACAGATAGCTTAGCTTCTGTGGCTATAACAGCTTCGACAGGTGTAATAACTGGTACTGGTACAGCCGCTGCAGGTGGTTATACCTCTATCTTTACTCCGGCGGCTAGTGGTACATTTTCTCATACCGGTACCTGTATCGCTGCAGGTTATTGTTAATATTTAGGCTTTAATTTGAGTCTAATAAGAGTAAATATAAAACCCATCTCAGATAATTAAACTTGGGATGGGTTTTTTGATTACGGGTTTACTTCAATCGCATCGACAAATCTGTCGCTTTAACATGCTTAGTCAACGCTCCTACCGAAATATAATCAATCCCTGTTCTAGCAAAGTTGGTAATAGTTTCAATAGTTACATTACCTGATACTTCAAGTTTGGCTTTGCCAGCATTGAGCGCCACGGCTTGTTGCATCATTTCAATATCAAAGTTATCAAGCATCACAATATCACTACCAGCATCTAATGCTTGAGTAAGCTCTTCAATGCTTTCTACTTCAACTTCAACCAGCTTATCAGGGTTTAGTTCGCGAGCTTTATCAATAGCTTGTTTAATACCACCACAACCCATGATGTGATTTTCTTTAATTAAGTAGGCATCAAATAAACCGATACGATGGTTCGAGCCGCCGCCACATTTTACGGCATATTTTTGTGCAGTACGTTGCCCTGGAATTGTTTTACGCGTATCAAGTAGGCGTGTGTTGGTGCCTTCGATGGCGTCGACATAGCTTTTTACTGCGGTCGCAGTTCCTGACAGCATTTGAATGAAATTTAACGCGGTGCGCTCACCCGTTAATAAAATGCGTGTTGGGCCAGATAGCTCACAAAGCACTTCATTAGGCGCGACAATGTCACCGTCATCAACAAACCAATGAATAGCAACTTCACTGCCAAGCTGTTTAAATACTTCTTCAGCCCATGCTTTGCCACAAAAAACAGCAACGTCACGACTTATGATGGTCGCTTGAGCGGTATTAGTCTCAGGGATTAAGTTAGCGGTAATATCGCCTTTGGTATAAGACTGATATCCAAGATCTTCATTTAGCGCCTGTTCTACAGCAGCCTTTATATCGTTTTGTAACATAAGTTCTTCTTTCATTGGCTTTTTGACTCGAGTTATTGGGTTAACGTGAGTGTATTATTTCGTTGCACTAATTCTAACTGTTTTAAGGCATTCATGCCCAGTAAAATTGTGTTATTCGTCATACCAGGATTAAGGTTAGCCGTTAAGTTATAAAACTCGATATTTCCCAAGCTTAAATGTTCTATTTGCGTACTAGAGACGGTGACTGTGCCATTAGCTGTATGAACGGTCTGTTTTCGACCTGATTGTAAGTTCAGTTGCTGCTGCAGGTGCGCTGGAATCGATATTTGTGTTGCGCCAGTATCTAATAAAAAAGTCACAGGAACATTATTAATAGTGCCTGTAGCGACATAATGCCCCATTCTATTTTGGTGCAATGTTATGCTTGAACGGCCTTGCGCTGTGATAGTTGATTGGATTTGCTCATTAGGGTTAATTTGTTGATCTATTTTGTCCTGAAAAAAATACACTAATCCAATTAAGGCAAGGCACCAAAATATGACCCACATGCCTTTTCCAATTCTTTCCATTAGAGGTGTCCTTACTGTTGAAAAATTCATTCAATATAAAGTTAAATTAACATAATCTTCGAATAGAGGGTAATAGATGTAGCGTGCTAAGACTGCTGGCCTTTGCTAAAAAGGTAAACTCTTTTATCATGTAAAGATTAAATTTTTATCGCTAGCAACTAAGGGCGGTCATACAGCTGTTGGGTAAAATAATGAATGTAATAGATAGAACATCGAAGCAGCAGTACCAAGCTAGCTCGATTAATAATACTGGTTGGTTAACGCATATTCGTCACTGTCCGTCACCGCACTTTAATCAGCGGCCCATGGGCTGTGCTATTTCGCTATTAGTGATTCATAACATTAGTTTACCACCAGGGAAGTTTGGCGGTAGCTTTATTGACCATTTATTTCAAGGGACCTTGGATTGTAATGCAGATCCTTTTTTTGCTGATCTTGAAGGGTTACGTGTATCGGCTCACTGTATGATTAACCGCACAGGAGAGGTCACGCAATACGTCGCGTTTAATGAGCGTGCGTGGCATGCGGGAGTTTCCAGCTTCGAAAATATTGATAATTGTAATGATTACTCAATTGGTATTGAGCTTGAAGGAACCGATACTACTCCGTATACACCAGCGCAGTACATAACACTTGCTACACTAACTAAAAAAATTCAACAGGCTTATCCTAATATTACAAACCATCGTATCACTGGGCATAGTGACATCGCTCCTGGGCGTAAGACCGATCCTGGGGCAGCATTTGATTGGGGGCATTTTAGAGGGTTGCTGGCCTTATCTTAATGACAAACTGAATACCTTTAGGATAAGATTCTGTTTATTAAAACTTATTAACGAGATAATTATGGCTTTATTTGCCTTACTAGCTGCTTTGTTTATCGAGCGAATGACCAGTCTAACCCAAGGTTGGCAATTTCAGTACTGGTTTGAGAAGTTAGCGTTAAAATTGGCGACGACGTTTGAGAGAACGTCAAACAGTTTTAAGTTATTAGTTCTTGTGTTGCCCGCGTTGATTATGCATATAGTGCTGTCAGCAGTTGAAGGGGTGTTATTTGGCATTATTTCTCTAGTAATCTGGACCTTAGCGACTTTAATGTGTGTCGGCTGTGTTTATTATCGGACGCTGTATAAGAAATACTTACTTGCGGTAAGCCATCAAGATGTGCAAGCAAGTTACCATTTAGCTTCACAATTGGCCGATGTACAAGATATTAATGTTGATAATAAAACGATGCTTGGCGCTCGTGTTGGACGTCAGCTGACTTGGATTAATTATCGCTTTTATTGTGCTGTTATTTTGATGATGGTGATTGGTGGACCTGTAGCTATGGTGTTTTACGCAACAGTTAGAGCCTTTGATGTAATGATGTTTAAAGGGCAACTGCCGGATTCAAACGTTGTTCGGCGTTTATTGTTTATACTCGATTGGCTACCAGCGAGAATGATTGCTTTGTGTTATGTGTTAGTTGGTAATTTCTCCCATGCTATTGGTGAATGGGGTAAAACCATTGCGCAACCAAGTCTTGCTACCTATGACGTATTAACTCGTGTAGCGATGGCTTCAGAACAATTTTCTTATGACCAGTTTTCACAAGGTGAGGATAGTGTATGCATGGAAAGCACTTGTCGATTAGTGAAGTTAGCTAAACGCACTGCTGTATTGCTTGTTGCTGTTATCTCGATGTTGACGATTGCTGGGGTATTAATTTAGCCCTGCGACTCCTAAAGCTTTCCGATATCGTTATTTTAATTCCGTTGCCGCACATTGAGCAACATTCCGACCTAAAAACATCACAAGAATGATGATACCCATCAAAGAATCAAACGCTCGTTTAAAGGTCTTACCAATTTAACGAAATGCGAGTTTCTTGTCATACCTCTCCTTGGCTAAAGTCTGATATCTTAAGCTATAAATCCGTCAAAGGTTGTATTTACGCGCTTGGAAAACTTTAAATGATTTTTCTAAGTAAAATTTAATTTAGACTAAAGTTGATTTTTTTGTGCAGTGATTGGGTATAATCGACAGGCAAAAGTAGACATTAACAGTATTCTTTGCTAAATTTCACATTAATGGTTAATTGGTAATACCAATTGTTGTGAGAGGGAATATGACCTATCGTAAAATCAGGCAGCCAAAACTTTCCGATGCGATTGTTGAAGCGCTTGAGACAATGATTCTTGAAGGGACATTACGTCCTGGAGAAAAGCTGCCTTCAGAGCGAGACTTAGCGAAGCAGTTTGAAGTGTCTCGTCCTTCGATTAGGGAAGCAATTCAAGCACTTGAAGCTAAGGGCTTGTTGTCACGCCGCCAAGGTGGTGGCACTTATGTACAAGACCAGTTGTGGCAAAGCCTCAGCGATCCTGTACTAGAGCTAATCGCAAATGATCCGGAAAGTCAGTATGACTTGCTTGAGTTTCGTCATGCGACTGAAGGCATGTTGGCGTTTTATGCCGCAATTCGTGGTACAACAACTGACTTTGAACGAATCCGTGCATGTCAGGAGGCGATAGCACAAGCACAGCAATCACAAGATATTGATTTAGAAGCTAATGCTATTGTGGAGTTGTATAAAGTTGTCGCAGAAGCGTCACATAACGTTGCTATGCTTCATTTAGTATTGAGTATGAGTGAGCTATTACGACAAAATATCGTACAGAATTTAGCGCTGCTATACCGCCATGAAAAAGCAGTAGAAGTAAGTAATAAACATCGTAGTGCATTAATTGAAGCCATTGTGTCACGAGATTCCGAGCAAGCTAGAAATGCATCGAATGCTCACTTAGCTTACATCGAAGAGGTTTTACTCTCGGTGAGGCAAGAAGACTCAAGAGTACAACGCGCACTGCGTAGAATACAGAATAACGACCCTGCCTAAGTGTAGGGTTTTACTATTTTAGCTAGTTTAAAAAGATTGGTTATATCGCCTGCTGATTAATGCAATAACGTAGACATTGCACAGCAGAGCATAAAACCACTGAAATTATAAAAATATAAGGATAAGACAATGTCTGACATCAACTTACACGATGTAGACCCTCAGGAAACTGAGGAGTGGATCGATGCTCTTGAAGCAGTTCTTCAAGAGGAAGGTCCTGAGCGTGCTCACTATTTACTTGAAAAGTTAATCGATAAGGCGCGCCGTTCAGGTGCTCACCTGCCTTACACTGCCACTACTGCCTATGTAAACTCGATCCCTACGGGGCAAGAACCACACATGCCTGGCGACCAACAAATTGAGCGTAACATTCGTTCTATGATCCGTTGGAACGCACAGGCAATGGTATTACGTGCTTCTAAGAAAAACTTAGAGCTTGGTGGTCACATTTCAAGTTTCGCATCGTCTGCGACCTTATATGATGTTGGTTTCAACCATTTCTTTAAAGCGCCAAATGATAAAGATGGCGGTGACTTAGTCTATTTCCAAGGTCATATTTCTCCAGGTATCTACGCACGTTCTTTCTTAGAAGGTCGTTTTACTGAAGAGCAAATGGATAACTTCCGTCAAGAAGCAAACAGCGACGGTTTATCGTCTTACCCACATCCTAAATTAATGCCTGAATACTGGCAGTTCCCGACGGTATCTATGGGCTTAGGTCCAATTCAAGCAATCTATCAAGCTCGTTTCCTAAAATACCTAACAGATCGTGGTATTAAAGACTGTTCAGGTCAAACAGTTTACTGTTTCATGGGCGATGGTGAGTGTGATGAGCCAGAATCACTAGGTGCAATTGGTCTTGCCGCTCGTGAAGGGCTAGATAACTTATGTTTCATCGTTAACTGTAACTTACAACGCTTAGATGGCCCTGTTCGTGGTAACAGTAAAATCATTCAAGAGCTTGAAGGTGAATTCCGCGGCGCTGGCTGGGAAGTTATCAAAGTTATCTGGGGTCGTTACTGGGACTCTTTATTAGCGCGTGATACTAGCGGTAAATTATTACAGTTGATGGAAGAAACCGTAGATGGTGAATACCAAAACTGTAAGCAAAAAGGCGGCGCATACACGCGTGAGCATTTCTTCAATAAATACCCTGAAACAGCCGAAATGGTTGCGAACATGAGTGATGAAGATATCTGGCGCCTAAACCGTGGTGGTCATGATCCGGTAAAAGTTTACGCAGCTTACGCAAAAGCGAAAGCAACGAAAGGTCGTCCAACAGTAATTCTTGCTAAGACCGTTAAAGGTTACGGTATGGGTGACTCAGCTGAGGGTAAGAACATTGCTCATGGCGTGAAGAAGATGGATATCGACGTGATCAAGCAGTTCCGTGATCGCTTCAATATTCCTGTGTCTGATGAAGATTTACCGAACCTGCCATACTACCGCCCGGCTGAAGATAGCCCTGAAATGAAATACATGAAGGCGCGTCGTGATGAGTTAGGTGGCGTATTGCCACAACGTTTACCTAAGTTCAGCGGCGAATTAAACGTGCCAAACTTGAGTATCTTTGATGCAGTATTAAAAGGCTCTGGTGAGCGTGAGATCTCAACCACTATGGTAATGATCCGCTTAATGACAGCGTTAGTTAAAGATCGTGAGATTGGTAAGCGTATCGTTCCTATCGTACCAGATGAAGCACGTACTTTCGGTATGGAAGGTATGTTCCGTCAAATCGGTATTTATGCACATGAAGGTCAAAAATACGTTCCTCAAGATCGTGACCAAGTGGCTTACTATCGTGAAGATCAATCAGGCCAAGTATTACAAGAAGGTATTAATGAGCTAGGCGCAATGGGCTCTTGGGTATCGGCGGCAACGTCTTACTCAGTGAATGACTGCCCTATGATCCCATTCTACATCTACTACTCTATGTTTGGTTTCCAACGTATTGGTGACATGGCGTGGGCAGCAGGTGATATGCAAGCACGTGGCTTCATGGTTGGTGGTACGTCAGGTCGTACAACACTTAACGGTGAAGGTTTACAGCATCAAGACGGTCATAGCCACATTCAAGCGGGTACTATCCCTAACTGTGTGTCTTACGATCCAACTTACGGTTATGAACTCGCTGTTATCGTCCAAAACGGTATTGAGCGTATGTATGGTGAAGCACAAGAAAACATCTTCTATTACTTGACAACGCTAAATGAAAACTACCAACAACCAGCAATGCCAGAAGGCGTAACTGAAGGTATCATCAATGGTATTTACCCATTTGCTACGGTTCAAGGTAATGGTAGCAACACAGTTAAATTATTAGGCTGTGGTACTATTTTTGAGCAAGTTCGTAAAGCCGCTGATATCCTTGCACAAGAGTATGGCGTGACAGCTGAATTATACAGCGTAACTTCTTTCAACGAATTAGGCCGTGATGGTCAAGATGTAGAACGTTGGAACATGCTAAACCCAACAAGTGAAGCTAAAGTTCCTTACATCGCTGAAGTACTTGGTCAAGACGAAGATAACGTAGTTATCGCGTCAACGGATCACATGAAGTCATTCGCTGAGCAAGTACGTGCTTACGTTCCTGGTAGCTACAAAGTATTGGGTACCGACGGTTTCGGCCGTAGTGATAGCCGCGCTAACTTACGTTCTCACTTCGAAGTTGATGCAGCTCATGTTGTTGTTGCCTCTCTTTCTGAGTTGGTAAAACGCGGAAAACTTGAGCAATCAGTACTATTAAGCGCGATGGAGCGTTTTGGTATCGATGGCGATAAAATTAACCCACTTTACGCATAAGGCTAAATAATATGTCTGATTTACAAGATATTTTAATCCCTGACGTTGGTGGGGAAGAAGTAGAAATTATTGAGATTTGTGTTGCTGTTGGCGAGACAGTTGAAGAAGAAGCGGCATTAATTACCGTTGAATCTGATAAAGCATCAATGGATATTCCTGCACCGTTTAGCGGCACAATTAGCGAACTGAGTATCAGTGTTGGTGACAAAGTGTCTGAAGGTATGCGTATTGGCGCAATGGCTACAGGTGCAACAGCACCGGTAGAGGCGCCAGCTGCTGTAGAGGCTTCTACTCCTGCACCAGCTGCTCCTGTAGTTGAAACGGCACCTGTTGCTGCACCAACAGCGACTGCTAGCGCAGTTCTGGAAGTCCATGTCCCTGATATCGGTGAAGACGGTCAAGTTGATGTTATCGAAGTATTAGTTAGCGTTGGTGATGTTGTTGCTGAAGAAGATGGCTTAATTACGCTTGAAACTGATAAAGCAACCATGGATGTACCTGCGCCATTTGCTGGCACAGTGAAGGAAATTAAAGTCACTGTCGGTGATAAAGTTGGCGAAGGCTCTTTGATTGTCCTTATTGAAACGGCAAGTGCTGCCTCTGCACCCGTTTCTGCACCTGTTGCAGAAGCTCCTGCTCCAGCTACTCAACCAGCTCCAGCTTCAGCACCTGTTGCTGCACCTGCGGTTGCTTCAGCTCCAGCATTACAAGATGTTGCGGTACCAGATATCGGTGAAGACGGTGAAGTTGATGTTATCGAAGTCTTAGTAGCTGTTGGTGACACGGTTGCTGAAGAAGATGGCTTAATCACTTTAGAAACTGATAAAGCGACGATGGACGTGCCTGCTCCTTTTGCCGGTGTGGTTAAAGAATTACGTATCGAAGTCGGTGGAAAAGTTGCGACAGGCACTATTATCGCCGTTATTGAAACGGCTGGTGGTACTGTTGAAACCGCTCCAGTTGCTGCAGCGCCAGCTCCTGTAGCTCAAGCTGCACCTGCACCAGTTGCTGCGCCAGCGCCAAAAGCGCCGCCGGTACCTCATCATCCATCTGCAGGTGATAAAGGCAAGCGCACTAAAGCACATGCTTCACCGTCTGTACGTCGTTTAGCGCGTGAGTTTGGCGTTGATTTGTCACTTGTTACGGGTACAGGTCGTAAAGGTCGTGTATTACGTGAAGATGTACAGTCATACGTTAAATATGAACTATCTCGCCCGAAAGCGACGGCGGCAACAAATACTTCAGCTAGTAATGAAGGTGGTTTAAGCGTTGTTTCAGCTAAGCCTGTGGATTTCTCGAAGTTTGGTGAAATCGAAGAAAAGCCGTTATCGCGTATTCAGAAAATTTCTGGTCCATTCTTACATCGTAACTGGGTAACTATTCCACATGTTACTCATTTTGATGAAGCGGATATCACTGAATTAGAAGTGTTCCGTAAAGAGCAAAACGCTTTAGCTGAAAAGCAAAAGCTAGGCCTTAAAATTTCACCATTAGTGTTTATCATGAAGGCGGCAGCAAAAGCGTTAGCGGCTCACCCAACGTTTAACTCATCGTTAAGTCCGGATGGTGAATCGCTTATTCTTAAGAAATACATTCACATTGGTATCGCGGTTGATACACCAAATGGGCTTGTGGTACCAGTGGTGCGTAATGTTGATCAGAAAGGTATTCATGAGCTATCTCGTGAGCTAGGTGAGATTTCTAAGAAAGCCCGTGATGGCAAGCTAAAAGCAGCTGACATGCAAGGTGGCTGTTTCACTATTTCAAGCCTTGGCGGCATCGGCGGTACGGCATTTACGCCAATCGTTAATGCGCCAGAAGTGGCTATCTTAGGTGTTTCTAAATCAGAAATTAAACCGAAATGGAATGGTAAAGAATTTGAACCTAAATTAATGGTTCCGCTATCTACTTCATACGATCACCGCGTGATTGATGGCGCTGAGGCAGCACGCTTTAGTGCAACCTTAGCTGGCGTGTTATCAGATATTAGACGCCTAGTTCTTTAAGCCAAGTTTGTTAATTTTGAAGCCGCTTTCGAGCGGCTTTTTCTTTATAGACTAATTACTGAAATAAAAATCATTAGTTGGTAGTAATTTCGCTATACATAATGAGTGTAGCTCGCTAAAATTGCTGCAATTTATAAAAAGACACATTTCGCTCTTGTAACAAGAAGCGAACACACATCGAGGTGAAAATGAGCAACGAAATTAAAACTCAAGTTGTTGTATTAGGGGCTGGTCCTGGTGGTTATTCTGCAGCGTTTCGCGCAGCTGACTTAGGTCTAGACGTTGTATTAGTAGAAAAATACGCAGAGCTTGGCGGCGTTTGTTTAAACGTTGGCTGTATTCCGTCTAAAGCACTATTACATGTTGCTAAAGTAACTCAAGAAGCAAAACACATCGAAGCACACGGTATTTCATACGGTGAGCCAACAATCGATATTGCTAAGATCCGTGGTTACAAAGAAGGCGTTGTTAATAAACTTAGCGCCGGTGTTGCTGGCATGGCAAAAATGCGTAAAGTTAAAACAGTGACTGGTACGGCTAAATTCACTAGCACAACTAGCATGGTTGTTGAAGGCGAAGAGAACACGACGATCAACTTTGATAACGCGATTATCGCTTGTGGTTCACGCCCAATTGAATTGCCATTTATTCCACACAATGACCCACGTATCTGGAACTCAACTGACGCACTAAAAGTTGAAGAAGTGCCTAAGAAATTATTAGTGATGGGCGGTGGTATCATCGGTCTAGAAATGGGTACTGTATACGAGTCATTAGGTAGTGAAGTCGACGTTGTTGAAATGTTCGACCAACTTATCCCTGCTGCTGATGCTGATATGGTTAAGCTATACACTAAAGCGAACAAAAAACGTTTCAACTTAATGCTGTCAACTAAAGTGACTGCTGTTGAAGCTAAAGATGACGGTATCTACGTTTCTGTTGAAGGCAAGAAAGCACCAACTGACCCTATTCGTTACGATGCAGTATTAGTGGCTATCGGTCGTGCACCAAATGGCTTAATGATTGGTGCTGAAGGCGCTGGTATTGCTGTTGATGAGCGTGGTTTCATTAACGTTGATAAACAAATGCGTACCAACGTACCAAACATCTTTGCTATTGGTGACGTTGTTGGTCAACCAATGCTTGCACATAAAGCAGTACATGAAGCACACGTTGCTGCAGAAGTTATCGCTGGTAAGAAGCACTTCTTCGACCCTAAAGTTATTCCTTCAATCGCATACACTTTCCCTGAAGTTGCATGGGTTGGTCTAACAGAGAAAGAAGCGAAAGAACAAGGCATCAACTTTGAAGTTGCTAAATTCCCATGGGCAGCAAGTGGCCGTGCAATCGCTTCTGACGTGTCAGACGGTATGACTAAGCTTATCTTCGATAAAGATACTGACCGTGTTATCGGTGGTGCATTAGTAGGTGAAAATGCGGGTGAACTATTAGGTGAAATCGGCCTAGCAATCGAAATGGGTTGTGATGCAGAAGACATCGGTTTAACGATTCACGCTCACCCAACACTTCATGAGTCTATCGGTATGGCTGCTGAAATTTATGAAGGTTCTATTACTGACTTACCTAACCCGAAAGCGGTTAAGAAGAAAAAGTAATTAACGTGGATTAAATAGAAAAAGGGCTGTCATTTGACGGCCCTTTTTTATGGCTATGTCTTAGTTAGCTGTTGTAGATATTTTATTATTTTTAAACTCAATGCATTAAATATAGCAGACTACTTTTCAGCATGAGGTATTCCCCGGTATTAATTGCCTTTAAGTGGAGAGCTGTTAGGATAAAAATTCAGGGACGAATTTTTAGATTTTAGCGCATGGATGCGCATAAAAATCGGTGACGTTAAAACAGCTTTTCACTTAAAGGTCAGCAATTAAATTACGGGTCGCCTTTGCAAATAACATCCTTGTTATTTGTCCTACGGACCAGCTAAAACTGTCTTAAATTGCTCCCTGCAATTTAATCTTTTAGTTACTTTTCTTTGGCGAAGCACAAAATTGTCTGGAACAATTTTGTACAGCGCGGCTGCCCGAAGGGTGAAATACATGGATGTATTTTATATAAGAAAAGTAACTGGTGTGCTCGAGCAAGCTTCACATTAGTCAGCAACTAGTCTTAGCACATCAAAGATCAGCTGCCATTAACAAATCGCAACAGTTAACAGCGACATAGCCTTTTTTATGGGCGAGGGGTTTTGGTATTTCAATTATATCAGTCGTCGTCGAGGTATTTTAATCGAGGACCTACTATCACGCGCTGTTATTTTGAGTACTATTCTTCGTCTTCTTCATCTTCGCATTTCTCTGCTTGGTAGAATGCAGGGATAATGCGGATGCTTTGAACCTTGTTATTGTCAACGCCAATCACTTCCAGTGGATAACCTGCTAGGCGGATGCTGATGCCCGGTTCTGGGATATCTTGGAAGTGCTCGAGCAATAAACCATTAACGGTTTTTGGCCCATCAATCGGGAAGTGCCAATTCATTTCGCGATTCATTTCTCGGATATTCATTGAGCCCTCAACGATGTAACTGCCATCTTCTTGCAGTTGGATCTCGTCACTGACCGTTGGGGTTACGTTGGTAGTAAAGTCACCGACAATCTCTTCTAGGATGTCTTCTAGTGTGACTAAACCTTGAATATCACCGTATTCATCAACAACTAAACCAATACGTTCTTTATTCTCTTGGAATTTAAGCAGTTGTACATTTAGAGAAGTCGCTTCAGGAATAAAGTACAATTCGCGTACTGAGCGAATAAGGTTGGATTTATCAAATTGATCTTTCGATTGTAAGTGCATTAAATCACGGGCGTGAATAAAGCCAACAGCATCATCAATTTTATCGCGGAATAATAGAATACGGGTGTGCTGAATATGGCGCAGCTGTTTTTGAATACTTTTCCAGTCATCGTTGATATCAATGCCAGCAATCTCACTGCGTTGCACCATAATATCTTCAACAGTCACTTTCTCTAAATCGAGAATACTGGTTAGCATGTCTTGGTGCTTTTGCGGGATCATACCGGTGGTTTCACTCACAATAGAGCGCAGCTCGTCACTACTTAATTGATCAACGGTCTTCTCATCTGGGTTGACGCCCAATAAACGTAACATACCGTTGGTGATCATATTGACCATCCAGACAAACGGGTAAAGTATTTTTAATAAAGGCGAAAGGATAAGAGAGCTTGGAAAAGCGACTCGCTCAGGGTGAAGCGCCGCGACAGTCTTCGGTGTTACCTCGGCAAAAATGAGGACGATAAGCGTTAACGCAAATGTTGCTACAGCAATACCTGCATCACCATAAAGGCGTATACCAATAATTGTAGCAATCGCAGAAGCTGCAATATTAACTAAATTATTACCAATGAGGATCAAACCTATTAAACGGTCAGGGCGTTGTAATAGCTTATCGACGCGCTTAGCCGCTTTGTTTTTATTTTTTACCTGATGTCGCAAACGATAACGGTTGATTGACATCATGCCTGTTTCTGAGCTTGAAAAATAAGCTGAGAGAAAGACAAGGCCGAACAGGATCCCAAATAATGTTGGGGTTGATATGCTGTCCAAGTAAGGAGTTCCTTTTGTTAGTTAATAGCTCCTTATACGGTGTTCGTCTAAGAGCGTCAAGAGTCTTTGGTCTAAGTTAGCTAATCACAAGTTCAGTGACTAAGCGACTGCCGAAGTAGGCGAGGGTTAACAGTGCTGCACCAATAATCGTTATTTTAACGGCGGTTTTAATAGGCACACCTTGTTGTTGGTGTTGCCATAACAGCCAGCTGTAGACACACCACGCCGCTAAAGAAAGAATGGTTTTATGGAGTTTTCCTTGCGCCAGCATATCTTCAAGGAAGAAAAAGCCAGTCATTAATGACAAGGTCAATAATAATGCACCCGCTAGCACTAATTGAAACAACTGCTTCTCAACCGTTAATAATGGCGGTAACGGAGAGGCGGTTAAGTTCAGTTTTTTGCTTTTTAAACGGTTATTAATAATATTAAGCTGAATTGCGTAGAATGCCGCAATCATTAACGTGCTATAAGAGCTAAGCGCCAAACATATATGAATAAGAACTTCAGGATTTGCTTCAAAATGAGTGATATAACTCGATGGTACTAACCACACCCCTAATACTGTAAGTAGAGAAAAGCCATAGACGACGGGGAGTAAGGTAATAATGGCAAACTTAGGTAGTGCGATGGTGAGTATTGCAGCAATGAGCCAGCTGACAATGGAGGCAACAATCAAAATACTCATATTCTGGCCGTCAATGGCAAGAATGATATTAGCTAAAGCAATGGTGTGAAAACCGATACCAATACTGGCTAGGCCGAAAATGATTTTCTCATTGATGCTGACGTGAGTAAATAAGCTTTTGATAACTAAAGCTAAACTGATGCTATAAAAAATGATCGCGCCAAGTGATGAAATATCAGTCCACATATTCTTTTAGATTACGTTTTTCCATAAAAACGCATTATATCCTTAAGTTGAGGTATCTGCAGTGCTTTATATCAATAAAAGTAATTATTATTCACTTTTATTGAGCTTTCACGGTTAATTCGCGTAATAAAGGTAGAATAGGTACATTAAGATTGCCCATATCACCATAGCGCGTATTTTACGACATCGAGGACAATCAGCCTTTTTAACTGGCTTAGGTTTAGCAGGTGATGAGTGCTTTGATAACGGTTTCATTTTGCTACTAGAGTTAGAATGTTGATAACTGCTAGACTAGCAGTAATTACTAATAATTTACATCGAATAGGTCTTAGCTATGAGAATTAGTGGTGTCTTGCTTGATCAGCAAACATTAGGCGATGATATTTCATTAACGCCGTTAATGACTTTATTTTCTCAGTGGAAAAGTTACACCCACACAGAGCCGCAAGAAATTGTAGAGCACTGTAAAGATAGGCAGGTGATTATTACTAACAAAGTAGTCATTGATGAGTTGGTTATGGCGCAATTACCACAGCTTAAATTAATTGCTGTGGCGGCTACTGGAACTAATAATATTGATCTGGAAGCCGCACAACGCTTAGGCATTCGAGTTGTTAATGTTGAGGGCTACGCAGGGGCGGCCGTCGCTCAACATTGCTTTAATCTATTATTGCAACTTGCTGGACGCAGCCAAGAGTATCACCAGTTTATGCAACAAGGCGGTTGGCCTCAGAGTCAGCAGTTTTGTCATTTAGGCTATACAATGACGGAGCTAGCAGGAAAAACCTTAGGCATTGTAGGCTTTGGTAATTTAGGCAAGGCGGTTGCTAAAGTTGCAAAGGCTTTTGATATGCATGTCTTGATTAGTGACCATCCGGGGGTTGAGTTCATTAGGGAAGGGCGGGTTAGTTTTGAACAGCTACTAAGTCACAGTGATGTCGTGAGCTTACATTGTCCTCAGACTGCTCATAACGAGCTAATGATCAACCGCGAAACATTAGCACTGATGAAGCCAAGTGCATTTCTTATTAATACTGCACGCGGAGGTTTAGTTAATGAGCAAGATTTGGTTGATGCACTAACGGAACAAGTGATTGCCGGCGCAGCACTTGATGTTCTTTCGACGGAACCACCAACTATTGATAACCCTTTATTGAACTATCAAGGGGGTAATCTGGTTATTACACCACATATTGCTTGGGCTACCAAAGCTGCACGCACCCGTCTGGTGGAGATATTGAGTGATAATATCGCCCAAGAGTTGTTCACGTTAAAACCGAGTCAGACTAAAGATTAGTTGATACTATTTTTGAAGAGAATTTATTTTTGAATTATCAGGTTATTGATTTACCGAACTGGCCGCGTTATCAGCATTTTGAATTTTATCGAAATGCCGCACAACCTTGGTTTAATATTTGTGCGGATGTTGATGTGAGTGAGCTTTATCGTTATTGTCAGGCACAACAACTTAGCTTCTTTCATGCTTACTTATTTTTGACACAAGTTGCCGTCAACCAACACCCCGCATTTCAGCTAAGGATCGTTAAACGTGAGCTAAGGTGCTACCAAGAGATTGCTATTAGCTGTGCGGTGTTAGGCGATGATCAATTAATGCGCTTTTGTGATCTTCCCTTTGCAGACTCGTTTAGTGATTTCACTCGGTTAGCACAAAGTAAGGTTGCTCAAGCTAAGGAACAGCCATTTATTGCTAAGGAGTTTTGTGGACAAGCGATAAAGCAAGATGTGGTGCATATGTCAGTTATTCCTTGGCTCAACTTTCGAAGTTTTAGCAATGCTCGCCACTCTTTTATTGGTGATAGTATTCCTAAAATTGTTTATGGCAAACTTGTTGAGAGTAAAGATGGGTATAGCATGCCATTATCGGTTGAAGTGCATCATGGTATGATGGACGGCTTAGCGGTTGGTCAATTTTTTAGCACCATTGAGGAGTTATTTTCTCAGCCACAGTTATGGCTTACTCGTTCAAGTTGAGTGGGCGTTTAGCGCATCGATAAGCGTCGAAAGTGCACAGTTGCCACAGTATTAACAAACTGAAACTGATAATAGTTTGATGGTGTGAGGAATATACTTCTGATTGCTTAGCAACTTCTTGTAAGATTGTTGTAAAATCTGGGGGGATTTCACCTGCGATAATGCGGTCAGCAATTAGTTGAGCTCGACTTAATATATTGGAAATAATCATCACTGCCGCAGCGCCAAAAATACCTAAAAATAATGCTGCTGTTTTGTACCGCTTTAAAAAGATGTGCCCAGCGCCAGGGAAAACAACAATGGAGAGTACAACCGCTTTCGTTGTCTTTTTCATAACAATAGATCCGTAACAGTATAAATTAATGATAATAAGACAGGCCATGAGTTTAAATCAATTGGCTGGTAAATAATAATATTTGTACTATTAACATTTAGATAAACTTAACAAGTATGAGTGGTTGTATGACACCAAGTAAATTAGAACAAGCGTTCAAGTTAATTGATTTAGCCAATCAACAAGATCCTAATCGAGAACTAGATAGTGGGATTGAGCAACCGAAAGAATGGCTCTACGGTCTTAGAATGAGTGCGTGTTTAAAGGAATTTGAGCCAAATGCGAGTGAAGCATTGCAAATAGCGGCAAGGGCGCAACATATTAAGCGCTGGTCTATCGCTCGATCGCAATACCCTTTAGGGAGAAAAGGTTATAACGACTGGCGACAAGCGTTAGGGCGCTATCATGCTGAGGAGGCAATGGGAATTGCCCTACAGGTCGGTTATACGAATGAGGAAGTCGCTGCCATTGGTCGCATGCTACGTAAAGAAAAGCTAAAACGCGATCCTGAGGTGCAGGCCCTTGAAGATGTTATTTGCTTAGTGTTTCTGACCTTTTATTTTACTGACTTTGCAGCAAAGCACAGTGAAGAAAAGATTATTCGAATTGTGCAAAAAACGTGGGCTAAAATGTCAGAACGAGGGCAAGAAGAAGCACTAAAATTAACCTTTACCGAAGGGCAACTCGCATTACTAAAAAAAGCATTGGCCTAATAAGTTGCCGGGAGTGAAAAACAGGGGCGGCTTACTTTTTTATAACACCGCGCTGTTCTATTTCTTTAGGTGGTTTTAGACCCCAACGTGTTAACTCGTGTTGGCTGAATTTTAAAGTGCCACGTTGAGGCGTGGTAATTCGGGCCATTTCTCCTGTTCTAAGGTAGAGGTTCACCTTCTTAGCAGCGGACTTTCCTTGTTCTAATCCACTAATAATTAAGCCGCCAATTGCTTTATCTTGCCCTATCGAATATGACCAGAATGCAAATACCGGAATGTGACTAAACTTACTTGTCCACTCGCTGGCTTCATTGAGTGGAATTGTTCTTTCATGAGTTTTTAAGCCTGCATAGTTTGCAATTATAATTGCCTGATAGCCTTGCTGTGCACTATTTCTGACTTCGACTTGCCACTGTTTATAGGTACTGACTAATACAGTTTGGATATTAATTCCAGATATTTTCTGCATTAGGCGGTTTTCAAATGATGTTTCTAAAATTGCATGGGATGTTACGGTGTTATCCATCATCACTTTGACGTCTTTAAGATCAGGGATTAATTTTTTGAGCATAGTAACAGAGCGTTTCATTAAAGGGCGCTCTAACACACCGGTGACTTGCCCTGTTAAAGGAATATAAGCTCGAGGATTGCTATTTATCCCCAAAAAAGCGATAGGGATCTTTTGCTCGATTAACCGAGGGCCCAAAAGCTTCAGTGCATTATCATCTGCGAGTACGACGATACTTGGGTTATTTTCTTGGATAAAGGCCCACGCATCATTCGCTATTTGAGGGAATTGATGAGCGGGTTTGCGTTTTGTATCCATTTCATATTCAACTAGGCTAACATCATCAATCGCCGCCAAAAAGCCATTGCGGTACTCCTGTACCCACGGGTACTCGAGGTGATAGCTATGAATTAGTAACACTTTAGCTGCATATGTATTAAAACTGATAACAAACAACACTAATAACAAGAGTAGTTTTTTCATTAGCTGCCTTATCTGTTTAATTAATACAAAAGATACTTACTCACTTGTCTTTGAAAGCGTAAGTGAATACTTAATATTGGTAATGTAACAACTCAATGTCAACTAATGTCTTGAGTAATTGCACAGACTGTTGGTATTGACTGACTGGAGCACTCTTAGACTCGACTAAAATGGCGGTTTTTATTTCAGAGAATTGTTCTCCTGCTAGGTGAAGGGCTATTAACGCCGACTGCAGGGGAGATAAGCTTGGATTATATGCACAATTTTCTGCGTAACGTCCTGAGTATTGGCTATTCTTGGTGCTTATTACAATCCCACTTGGACTATTTGAGTAAGGGCTGTAACTCGCTTTTGCATTTTCAATAGCGGTTACTAGTTGGGGCTCATCAGTTTGATAAGCAATTTGATTAGGTTTGGAGTTCATTAGTCGATCATTGACCGCTAGGTCATCGGGGCCAAATGAGTGGGGGAGAAAAGCAGGGAAAGTGATAGCGTCTTGTTCAGGTAATAGGATTCTAAGTTTCTTAGCCCCTTCTAACTCATTGATAAACTGGCGGCAATGGCCACAAGGCGTAGCGGTCACCGCAAGGTGAGTGAGATAAGTGGCTCCATGGTGCCACGCATTGCTAATTACAGCTTGCTCAGCATGGACTGTTTGTCCTAATGTTTGCTGCGCGAACTCAATGTTTGCCCCTAAAAATATTGACCCATTATCAGCCAAAGCAACGGCTCCGACTTTAAACTTGGAAATCGGGCAAAAACTATAGCTTTGGGCTAGTGGGAGTAAATGACGCAATAGTAATTCACAATCAGGTTCAATAGCTAAAAGTGCACTAACTTGAGCGGGGCTAAAATAGGCTTTGAATTGGGGCTGCTGAATGATTTCACTGACCAGAGACTGAAGTGAGGGCGGTAATTTAGCTACACTCTCGAGTTGCTGTGCGGCGCGTAAAAAGTTGATGTTAGGTGTTGTCATAGTGGCTCTTAAAAATTACTAATATATAAGCGAAGGTCGCTAAAGGCGTTGGCAAACTAAAAGAGCAAAGAATGAAAAGGCTATTGTTTAAGGCATTTAATGCCTTAAACAATGAACTTGTCGATGGCTAGATTATTCTTGCTCGAGGCGTTGAAAGTAAGCTGGTTCGTTTATTGTAAAGACACCTGAGTCACTATGCTCAGTTGCTCTTAATTGTGTTCCTAATTCGATGTCGGTTGGTAGTATTGCTAGGGCAACAGTTGTTGAACCTACTTGCTCAGCGCTAACAACAGTCCCTGCATTTCGCCAGTTATCACCTAATTGTTTTTCAAGACTATCACCTGCCGCACAAGGGATATGTGATGTTGTACTCAAAACAAACATTGCTCTTTTATTTAAGCCACGAAAATGCATGCGGGCGACTGTTTCTTGGCCGATATAACAGCCTTTATTAAAGCTAATACCGTCAATCATTTGTAGATTTTGCATTTGAGGGACAAATTCAGCTTGCGTTGTTGGTAGTAATTTAGGTGTTCCAGTTAGGATATCTAAAGCTGACCATATATTGGCTTCTTGCTGGGTTGCATCGATTGTTTCAAGCGCTTGTGACAGCTTTTCATGTTGCTCTGGTGTTGCAATCACAATAAGACGTGGTTGCTGTTCATAATCAAATGAGAAGTTGGTGATAAGACCAAAATCACTAATCAATGTGTCAACATTGTCACTGAATGTTTGTCCTGCTTGTTGTTCAAGCCACTCTTTAGCTAATGAGCCGCTAAAGCCGATGCATTGGTAATGTTGTGTCGAATCGGATATTTCAACTTGCGAGAATACGGCATACTTTTTTAGTTGCGGTAAATGTGATTCGATGTTTTCTATGGCTTGTAACGCGAGAATGGCTTGTGGTGTTTTTAATAAACGTAGAATACCTAACATCTTACCTTTAGCATCACAATGCGCACCAAGTAAGCTATGGCTTTCGGTGATCGTCGTAACATCACAGGTTAGTTGACCCTGCAAGAAAACTTCATTTTCAACACCGCTTAAAGAAATTACGCCAAGAGGCAGCTGAGGGTAAACATTAAATGGAGTAAGAGAGGTGGTAATAGACACTGGAAACCTATTTAGTAAATCGATAATTAACAGTCATCCTAATGCGAAATGCCACAGGAATCAAAGATTGCTGTGGCATTTATTATAAATAAAACGCTGATTGTGTATTTGATTTACTGATTAAGCAGAGTGAAGCGTACGGGCGCGAATAGTACCTTCGATTTTGTTTAACTCATCCAGAGCAATGTCAGCATCTTTCGCTTCAACTTCCATAACAACATAACCAATATCAGCGGTTGTTTGTAAGTATTGGGCGCTAATATTGATTGCTTTTTCAGCAAATGCCATATTGATCTTATTCATAATACCTGGTTGGTTTTGATGAATGTGCAATAAGCGAGAGCTACCAACGTGTTGCGGTAAAGATACTTCAGGGAAGTTAACTGCTGATAGCGTTGAACCATTATCAGAGTACTTAGCCAATTTACCCGCAACTTCGATACCAATATTAGCTTGCGCTTCTTGTGTGCTACCACCGACATGCGGCGTTAAGATCACATTATCGATACCTCGTAATGGGGAAGCAAACTCTTCACTATTTGATTTAGGCTCCACTGGGAATACATCGATTGCTGCACCACTGATGTGGCCTTGTTCCAGCGAAGAAGCTAAATCTTCAATGTTTACAACGGTACCACGAGAGGCGTTGATTAATATTGCACCTTGCTTCATTTTTGCCATTTCAGTGGCAGTGAACATGTATTTAGTTTGTGGGGTTTCTGGGACGTGTAAAGAAACCACATCAGACGTTGCCAATAATTCATCGAGCTTAGCAATTTGACTAGCATTACCTAATGGTAGTTTATCTTCAATATCGTAAAAACGTACACGCATACCAAGGTTTTCAGCTAAGATGCCTAGCTGCGTACCTATATGACCATAACCAATAATACCCAGTTGTTTGCCACGGGCTTCATATGAACCAATTGCGGACTTTTGCCATTCACCACGGTGTGCTTTAGCACTCTTTTCAGGGATGCCACGTAACAATAATAGCGTTTCACCTAGCACTAACTCTGCAACTGAGCGAGTATTGGAAAATGGTGCATTAAAGACTGGAATGCCTAACTTTTCAGCCGCTGACAGATCAACTTGGTTGGTACCGATACAAAAACAACCAATACCCACAAGCTTGCTCGCTGCGGCAAGAACATTAGCGTTTAATTCAGTACGAGAACGAATGCCGATGAAGTGAACATCTTTAATCTTTTCGATTAATTCATTTTCAGGTAATGAAGTCTTCAGACTTTCAATGTTGCTATAACCTGCATTTTGTAAGACTTCTAGGGAGCTTGGGTGTAAGCCCTCAAGGAGTAAAATCTTGATTTTGTCTTTGTTGAGCGAAAAATGAGCCATCTATAATTTTCCTAGCAGGTTTGAAGGTGTTTAATGTTAAGTAAAATAACAAATTTAATGAACTAAAGGGAGAGTTAATTGAAAATAACTATAAAAATGATTGTAACAGCTAGAACACCTGTTATTAAAGGCTTTTACTCTATGACTTTTGGCTAATGGAATGGCTATAACTAGAGGTTATTAACTATATCATTAGTGTTTATAAGGTTGCCTTGTTAATAAAATGTTGTGTTGTGTTTTTATGATAAACAGGGAGGAAAGTAGCGTAATGTCATACGCTACTTTGATAGGGAATTATTGAGTAGCTTATTTATTATTAATTTTTTTTACACCATCAGGCGTTGCTAATAATAAGCTATCGGCGCTGCGCTCAGCAAAGAAGCCGTTCGTTACTACACCAACAATACCATTGATTTGACGTTCTAATTCACACGCATTTACAACGTTGAAGTTGTGAACATCTAAAATTATATTTCCGTTATCAGTAATGACACCTTCACGGTAAACTGGATCACCACCAAGTTTTACCAGTTGACGAGCAACGTATGAACGCGCCATTGGAACGACTTCAACGGGTAATGGAAATTCACCCAGTAATTTAACTAACTTACTTTGATCAGCGATACAAACAAACTTTTCTGCCACGGCTGCGATAATCTTTTCACGTGTTAGCGCTGCGCCTCCGCCTTTAATCATTTGCATATGATCGTTGATTTCATCAGCACCATCAACATATACACTTAACTGATCTACAGTATTTAGGTCAAATACTGGAATGCCATACTCTTTTAATCGGCGCGTCGATTCTTCTGAGCTTGAAACCGCTCCTTCGATATCACCTTTTATTGAGCCTAATGCATCAATAAAATGATTAACCGTCGAGCCAGTACCAACACCGACAATAGTGTCTCGCTCTACATATTCTAAGGCCGCCCAACCGGCTGCTTTTTTCATTTCATCTTGATTCATTAGTGTGATCCAGCTAGCAATTTATGATGAGCTTATTGTACCTAACCGCTGGTGCTTTAGCACTATCTACGGCGACATTTACTGACAAATTGGTCCATTTTTTTTGCTGATTGAGTTAGCATACGCTGAGCCACTTTAAGATACCGTTTAGCCCAGTCATATTCTAATGCTAAAATTGCCAGCGATAGTGGTAACAAAATGACGGTGCCAGGCAGCGCTATAAATATCAGGCTGATAAGCAATAGAAAACCACCGCTGAGGGTAATGGCTATTTTTCTTAAATTATTCATAAGCTATTTCTTGATTAATCGATTAATGGCTTATTTATTCAAGGTTAATGCCATATGTATAACATATTGAAATGTAAGTGTTGTTATGTTTTTTTATTTGCACTACATGTAAGAATACTTAATAGTTAGTGAGATTGACTAATACCAATTTCATTAATAGCCTGATCATACTTCACGGTCTAAACGAATGATGATTGCGTTATTTATTATTTATGTAAAACAAATGCACCTGTTTATAAATGCCTTGCCGATATAAATGTCAGTACTTAGGTTCTTTTTGGAATGTGGTGCCAGTGCGCTAATTAGTTTATTCACTTTACAAAGTTGGTCACTTAATTAACGGAATTGGTATAAGATGATGACTCCAGAAACTACCATTGAACATGCTAAAAAACACACTAAAGAGTGGTTTGTTTATTTGATGCGTTGTAATGATACGTCACTATATTGTGGGGTAACTACGGATATTAAACGGCGTGAACAAGAGCATAATCACGGACCTAAAGGGGCTAAATATACGAGGGTACGACGCCCGGTCACTTTGGTTTACCTGCAAAGCGCAGTCAATCGAAGTGAAGCCTGTCAGTTAGAGGCCAAGATAAAAAAATTATCTAAGCGAAATAAAGAAGTGCTGGTGGCGCAGCACCAAGCGCTTCTTAAACAAGAGGGGTTATTATAAAATACAGTTAGCTAAGGTTTTTTGAATAGCCACTACATCTGAGCCTCGCTTTAACTCGTAACTAATTGGTTTTTCAGTACCGCTAATCCACAATTTTAATTCAGCGTCCATATCGAAATGGCCTGCACTTTCTAGAGCGAAGTGACTGATGGATTTAAACGGGACTGAATGATAGAGCACCTTTTTGCCTGTTAGCCCCTGTTTATCAACGATTAGCATACGCTTATTGGTAAAAATAAACATATCTCGAATGAGCTTGAAACCCAGTTCAATTTCTTCATCGTTTGCTAAAATTGGCTCGAACTCACTCGCTAATTCTTCGATATCTAACTCAGAAGCATTACCCATTAAGCCATCTAAAAGACCCATAATAAAAATATCCTGTTTTTATTGAATTGCTTTAGTAATACGTTGTTGGGCAAGGTCAGTCAACTCTTTTAAACTAAGTTCTTGATATTCCTCTGGAGTGATTGGCTCTAATACCTCAACAGTGATCTTTTGGTGTCCTTTAAAGTGCAAACTATTTTTAGGGACCGCTTTATCGGTACCTGTTAAAACAACCGGCATGATCGGAACATTCATTTCTTTGGCAATCTTAAACGCCCCAGTTTTAAATGGCTTTAAGTGGCCATCGCTAGAGCGTGATCCCTCGGGGAAAATGAAGATGGAACTACCATTGTCTAAGTGGGCTTTCGACTGTTTCATCATCGACTTTATTGAACTAATTCCACCTCGCTTAATGGCGACATAGCGATTTAAATACATGGTCCAGCCGATAAAAGGGATTTTAAAGTTTTCAACTTTTGAAACCCATTTAAAGTGAACAAATAGCCGAGAGGCAGCTAATACATCAATCGTGGATAAGTGATTGGAGATTACAACATAAGGTTGATCTTGCTTAAACTTGTCTCTCCCAGAGATTTTTATTGACCAAAACGGGTTGGTCCAAAAATAGAGAGAGCCCCAAAAGTGGCTAAAATAATTTAAAACGATAAGGCGACGATCAAAGGGAGTTGTCACAATGCGGATGATTAATGCGATAGGAAACAAAATGACTGAAATAATCACGACCCAAAGAAGGTAGAGTGCTGATAATAAATAACTCACTATTTAATCCTGTTGTTTTTAACAGGAGGATTATAACTAAGTTAGTTTCAGAACAGCAACAGAGTTGTTAATCGCCACTAACTGGTTATTATAAATAATAAAGACTAAATTGGTTGTGTTTAGTCTAATAATGGGGAAGGTGAATGAGCAAAATAATATTAGCTGCAAATAACCTAGTTAAGCGCTATGACGATGTGTGTGCGGTTGATAATTTATCTTTTGAAATTATTGAGGGCGAGTGCTTTGGGTTGTTAGGCCCTAATGGCGCAGGAAAGTCTACCACGATTGAGATCTTAGAAAATGTCATTAGTGCTGATGGTGGTGAAGTGTTGTTCTATGGTAAAGCCATTGATGACCGCTTTGCACAATCGATTGGTATCCAGTTTCAGAGTACCGCTTTACAGGACTATTTAACCGTATCTGATACTTTGAGGTTATTTAGAGCTCTTTACGATAATCCAGTAGCGACTGAGCAACTGGTGGAGGATTGTGCTTTGGAAGAGTTACTTAATCGCGATAATCGCAAACTCTCTGGAGGGCAACGGCAGCGTTTGTTGCTTGCATTAGCCTTAATAAACGACCCGAAGCTGGTCTTTTTAGATGAACCGACAACGGGACTTGACCCGCAAGCTAGGCGCAATTTTTGGCAGCTGATTACACGGCAAAAACAAGCGGGAAAAACAATTTTACTCACAACTCATTATATGGATGAAGCACAGATTTTATGTGATCGAGTTGCTATTGTGGAGCAAGGGAAGATTATTGCTGTTGGCGCACCTGATGAATTATTATTGGAACACCTGCCCGGAATGATGATTCGCTTACCGTCGAGTGCAATAAACCATTGCCAATTACCTCATCTTAATTTTGAATTTAAACAAGACTCGGCACAGCTTATTTCGGATGATGTCAACCAAACTATTGCTGAGCTATTAAACCATGAGGTAGATCTAACCGGTCTGACAATTAATGCGCCCACGCTAGAAGACCTATTCATTCACCTTACTGGTCACCAATTGAGAGAATAAAATGAAACGATTATTTGCCTTATGGTATGCAAGAAACTTAGAGTTTGTTCGTGATCGTGCTTCATTATCTTGGAACTTAGCATTTCCTTTATTATTAATTTTTGGTTTTGCATTTGCCTTTGGTAATGGGCAGCCCGATCAATATCGAGTGGGAGTCATCAGCCAGTCCATAGCTAAGATTGCTGATAAGGACTCATTTACCAACTTCTCTGAAATTAAACATATTGAGTTTATTAGTTATGACAATCAGAAAAGTGCTTTAGAAAAACTAAAACAGCACCAGTTAGACTTGGTGATTGCTCCATCAATAGATAAGTATTGGATCAACCAACAATCTGCTAAAGGTTATTTAATAGAAAAAATATTATTGTCAGAGGTTAAGAGCCCAATTCAACAAGGGCAAGTGGACAGTGAACCTATTCGATATGTCGATTGGGTACTGCCAGGGATCATTGGCATGAATATGATGTTTAGTGGCTTATTTGGTATTGGTTATGTCATCGTCCGATATCGTAAAAATGGCGTGTTAAAACGACTCAAAGCAACTCCATTATCTTCATTGGAATTTATTAGCGCACAAATTTTATCCCGCTTGTTTATTCAGCTTTCGACTTCGTTATTTATCGCTGTTAGTTGTATTCATATCTTAGACTTAAAAATGAATGGGTCATATCTGTTATTATTTTTAATGATGTTTTGTGGTAGCTTAAGTTTAATATCAGTGGGCCTAATGATGGCTAGTCGTAGTAGCAGTGAGGAGTTTGCTGGTGGTATATTGAACTTAGTTTCATGGCCGATGATGTTTTTATCTGGGGTGTGGTTTTCAATTGATAATGCTCACCCTGCTTTACAAACACTCGCACAGTTACTGCCTTTAACACACTTAGTCAGCGGTTTACGTGATATTATGTTAGAGAGCGCTAACTTAACCACGTTACTGCCTAATATTTTTACCTTGCTATTGATTACTAGCTGTTGCATTGCAATTAGTGCTTATCGATTTAGCTGGGGTGAGCAATGAATTATTTTCAAGAGATGGGTCTATCAATGACAATGACAGGATTAAAAAAGTTATCTGTTGCCATGGCAGCAGTAGTAACAATGAGCTTAACTTACTCAATGGATGTGGCTGCTCATAATCATAGTGGCGATAGTAAAAAACACCAACACCAAAAGAATCAGGGCATGATGGTTCACATGGCGTGGGCTAGAGCCTTGCCGCCTGTAGCAATGAATGGGGCTGCTTACCTGATGTTACATAACAATGGAAAACAAACGAGTACCTTAGTTAGTGCGTCGAGCCCAATTGCAAAGTCAGTTATGTTACATCAAAGTGTTGAAAGCAATGGCAGCGTTAGTATGCAACATGTTGATAGCTTAGAGATTAAGCCTAAAGGGGCGGTTACGTTCAAGCCGGGCGGTTATCATCTGATGCTAATGGGTCTTAAAAAGCCGCTGATTGCAGGAAAATCGTTTCCTGTAACATTGAATTTTTCAGATGGTTATTCATTAAAAACGTTGGTTAAAATCAAAAAAGGTAACCAAAAAGCTCCAAGTATGTCTCATCAGCATATGAAGCATGAGAAATCGACAACAAATGCTCACCAACATTAATGCTCTTATATCGCCTTACGCATTGGCGTAAGGCTAGTTTTCTTCCTTAGCTTAGCAATGATTCGTTAGCTGCTATTTGAGTGGTTAAGTGATAAAGTATTCCTAGATTATTTAGTGGACTTTAACGTGAACGAATCAATTTGCTATCAACAACTCGCGCAGCAAATAGAGCAGTGGGCCATTGACTTGGGTTTTACCGGCTTTGGTATATGCGACACGGATTTATCACAACATGAAGCGGCATTTCAGCAATGGCTAGATAATGGCTATCATGGGGGGATGGAATATATGGCTCGTCACGGCATGATGCGTGCGCGGCCTAATGAACTACTACCCGGGACCTTACGGGTGATCAGCGTCCGTTTAGATTATTTACCTCCAGATGCATTGATTGTTTCAACAATGAAAGAGCCGACCAACGCTTATATCAGCCGATATGCAACTGGCCGTGACTATCACAAAATAATGCGAAATCGCTTGAAAAAATTACAGCAGAAAATCGAGACTCAGGTTGAGGGCTTAATTGCCCGCCCGTTTGTTGACTCTGCCCCCATTTTAGAGCGCCCATTAGCTGAAAAGGCCGGCTTGGGTTGGGTCGGAAAGCACACTTTGATCCTGAATCAAGATGTTGGTTCTTTTTTTTTCCTTGGTGAATTATTAGTTAGTATTCCGCTACCTGTATCTGAACCGGTCAAAGAGCAATGCGGTAGTTGCGTTGCTTGTATCACGATTTGCCCAACACAAGCAATTGTAGAACCCTATGTCGTTGATGGCAGGCGCTGCCTGTCCTATATCACCATTGAGAAATTTGGTGAGATCCCGGTAGAGTTCCGTAAAGCGATGGGTAATCGTATTTATGGTTGTGATGATTGCCAACTTATTTGTCCATGGAATAAGTTTGCTCAAGCAAGTAGTGAAGATGACTTTAAACCCCGTAAAGATTTGCACTCCCCACAATTATTAAGTCTTTTTGCTTGGGATGAGGCTACATTTTTAAAGCGCACAGAAGGCTCACCGATAAGACGCATTGGCCATGAACGCTGGCTACGTAATATTGCTGTAGCTTTGGGTAATGCACCCTATGAAGAAGCCATCGTTCAAGCGCTCAAAGATAAACGTGAAGAGGTGAGTGAGCTGGTTCAAGAGCATATTGACTGGGCCATAGCGCAGCAGCAAGAAAAAACAAACTCGATTAACCGTAAAACGTTGCGGATGTTAAAAGCGGTTGAACGAGGGATGCCAGCGCATCAATAACATTTCTAGGTATGATCTTGAGTGCGACAATTAAATAGGAAGCCAGTGTTTTATAAAATTAGTGTGCTTATCTTATCAATGATATTAATGTATTTTTCAACTGCAGTTGCTGTAGAGCGTAATGCTACGCGCAAAGCTGCCGTGGTTTATGATCGTCCGAGTAAGTTTGATCATTCGTTTAATCAAGCCGTCTTTGATAATGGGGTGATTAAACTTAAAGTGCACGGCGTGGAAGTGAAAGAGTTTGAGCCTGCAAATAGTGTTCAGATAGAGAAAGGTATTTTGAAGCTGGCTGCCAGAGGCTACAACCCCATTGTTGGGGTCGGTTATGCAACAGCACCAGCTATAGCGCGTGCTGCAAATCTTTATCCTCAAGTATCTTTTATTATTATTGATAGTGTGGTCGAAGCTCCGAATGTGCAATCCATTCTATTTAAAGAGGAGCAGGGGGCTTATCTTGCAGGAAAGCTTGCAGCACTAAAAAGCCATAGCGGTATTATCGGCTTTATTGGTGGTATGGATATTCCGCTTATTGATAAGTTTAGTTGTGGTTATGAACTTGGCGCACAATCGGTTAATTCGGATATTAAGATTTTAAAAAACTATTTAGGGTCCACGTTGCACGCGTGGAATGACCCAAGTAAAGGGCTCGAGTTGGCTATATATCAAATAGAGCAACAGGCCGATGTGATTTTCTCGGCCGCTGGTGGTTCTGGCTTGGGTGTGTTTCAAGCTGCGAAGGACTATCAAATAAATGCGATTGGTGTTGATTCAAATCAAAACATGTTGCAACCAGGAATCATACTTACTTCAATGGTTAAGCGGGTCGGTAGAGCTGTATTTAAAAATGTAATGAGTTTTTATCAGGGAACATGGCAACCCGGTGTGTTCCAATATGGGTTAGAAAGTAATTGGGTCGACTTGGCTAAAGATAAATATAATCAAGACGTTTACACCGAAGAGTTCGAGCGCATTATAAATAAAGAGAAAGCGCTAATTATTAACCATGAATTAGAGCGACTTTCGTTACTGAATGAATGTGCTATTTCTGGAGGTCAGTAAATGTTGGCTTTTGCGTTAGAACTACGAAACATTAGTAAAAGCTATCAACATGTCAATGTATTAACTAATGCAACATTAACAGTGGCTCCGGGGTCAATACATGGCTTGATTGGAGAGAATGGTGCGGGTAAGTCAACATTACTACAAATTGCTTACGGTTTAATTAAGGCTGATGAAGGGCAAGTTTACGTTGACGGTGCTAAAGTGGATATTATGAATCCACAGCAAGCAATCACCCATGGTGTGGGTATGTTGCATCAGCATGTGAGTTGGTTAGAGGATGCTTCGGTTTTAGATAATATTATTTTGGGTGACCCCGTTACCTCTGTTTTTTATCAAAATAGCCAACAAGCGAGTAAGCAACTGGAGCAGCTGAGACGAGAGTTTGGCTTCCCTTTCTCGTTGGATACATTAATTAATGAATTAAACTTTAGTGAGCGGCAGCTTGTTGATGTCCTGCGCTCACTTTATCGGGGAGTCAGAGTACTGGTGCTGGATGAGCCGATGGCGTTATTGTCACAAGAACAAGAGTCTTATTTAGCGAATTTACTGACAATGCTAAAGATGCAAGGTATCTCTGTTTTGATTGTGTCTCACAAATTAGCTTCTCTTCATTTGCTATGTGATGTTATTTCTCTATTAAAGTCAGGACAGATAACCGAGACTATTGAGCCCAAAAAAGTTTCTTTAGCTCATGTGACTAAATTGATGGTTGGGCGTGAAGTTATCTTACCTCATCAAAACTTACCGCGTTATGGGATAAACAATACGACAGCGATTGAGGTAAAAAAATTAACTGTTGATAGTGTTTCATCGGGAAGAAAAGCTCGAGGCTTCCCCTTGCTTGATAGTATTGATTTAACATTTTATGCTGGTGAAATTGTTGCAATCGCTGGGTTAAATGGGGCGGGACAAGAGTTATTATTAAGCGTAATTGCCGGTTATAAAGCATTTAACCAAGGTGAATTAGTTTTTTTGGGTAATAAAAACTCTGCTAATTCAGGGTTCAATATAAAGAGAATGCGAAAACTTGGCGGAGGGTTTATTGCCAATCCAGGGTTAGGGCTTAATTTAGTTGATTCGATGACCATGGTGGAAAGCTCTTTTTTAGGATATCAGCGTGAATATTCAGGTTGGCTTGGTTTGTTTAACAAGCGTGACTTAAATGATGACTGCTATAAGCTGATGCAGCAGTGGCAGATCAAGCCAATGGCTCCTCAAATGCAAACTAGCTTATTCTCAGCAGGTAATAAGCAAAAGATGGTATTAGCTAAGGAAACGTCTCGCTCACCTCAAGTGCTATTACTCGATCAGCCAACTCAAGGGGTTGATATTTCTGGGGTGGAAATGATTTATAAGGCGCTGTTTAAACTTCGTGACGAAGGTTGCTGTATTTTGGTGTGCTCGAATGACTTAGATGAAGTGATTAGCTTGTCCGATAAGATTGTCGTTATTTCTCAGGGGAAGGTAACCGCTCAAGTAGATACTCAAAGTATTAACAAAACATCGTTAGGGTTGTTGTTAGCCAATGGTTAAGTCAAAGAGATCCCTTGTTAGTCACGGGGTAGTTAAGGTTGAACCTTGGTGGTTTAACTCCCTATTATTACCGTTGGTGAATATTTGCTTAGCTTTGCTTGCGTGTGTCGTTGTCTTATGGCTAATAGGTATCGATATTATAAATGGGATAGAAGTGATGTTCTTTGGGGCATTAGGTCAGCCAGAAGGGATTGCTTATACTTTATTTTATGCAACAAATTTTATTTTCTCTGGCTTGGGCGTTGCACTCGCCTGGCATGCTGGACTATTCAATATCGGTGGTGAAGGACAAGCGACATTAGGGGGAGTGGGGATTACTGTTGCTTGTTTATCCCTTGATGGCTGGTCATTTGGTAGCCTGTTTGTTTTAGCTGTCATGCTCAGTGCATTGTTTGGAGCCGCGTGGGCCTTTATCCCAGGTTGGTTAAATGCTTATCGAGGCTCTCACGTTGTAATTACGACTATTCTATTCAATTTACTTGCAGCAGCGTTGGTGGTGTATTTATTAACGGGGCCGATGAAATCTTCTGTGCAAATGGCTGCGGTGAGTGAGGTTTTCCCTCAGGCATATTGGTTGCCAACGCTTGATGTGATGGCGCAGTGGTTCGGCATTACGATTGAGCGAAATCCACTTAATATTTCGCTGTTTTGGGCGTTAATCTGCTGTCTAATTGTTCATGTCTATTTGTGGCACAGTCGGTTGGGCTATGAAACTCGACTTGTGGGGCAAAATATGAAGGCTGCTCTCTTCGCTGGAGTTAACGAAAAGAAGATTATTATTATTACTATGATGTTATCGGGCATGCTTGTAGGCTTTATTGGGCTAAATGAATTATTAGGGAATAGCCACCAGTTACATGCTGAATTTGTTTCAGGGTTTGGCTTTGCCGGAATAGCGGTGGCATTGATGGGACGGAGCAGCCCTTTAGGGATTATTGCGGCGAGTATTTTGTTTGGCGTTATATATCAAGGGGGATCGGAGTTAGCGTTTTCTGTAGATAGTGTTGGTAATGATATTATTTTGTTAATCCAAGGTTTGATTGTGCTCTTTTGCGGTGCGTTAGAAAAAATGCTTAAACCTACGCTAATGCGTGTTTTTAAGGTTGGTGTGCACAAGCACCACTTAGCTGAGCAGAGGTAAGGCGTTTGAATAGTTTATTGGACGTTATTTTACTGTTTGATGCTAGCTTTCGCTTAGCAACTCCGTTGCTCTTTGCTGCTTTAGCTGGGCTATTAAGTGAACGTGCGGGAATTATCGATATTGGACTGGAAGGTAAAATGCTTTTTGGTGCTTTCGCGGCAGCTTCATGGAGTGCAACAACAGGCTCACCTTGGCAAGGTCTAGCAGTCGCCATGTTCGCAGGAATGTCTTTAGCGCTATTACATGCTTTTTCATGTATCACACATAAAGGTGATCAAGTTGTTTCTGGCATTGCTATTAATATGTTGGCATTAGCGTTGTCTTCAATTCTTGCCCATCGGTTATTTTCATTAGGGGGCATGACCCCTATCCTGGATTCGGTTGAGCGTTTACCTCAAGTGAATTTCCTCCCCCTGATTTATCCAAGTCAGGAAGAGGCTGCATTATTAGCTTATAAACAGCTGCTCAATGGGCAGAATATTTTAATTTATATTGCAGTATTGCTCGCGGTGCTGATTTGGTTGTTCTTTAAGTTTTCGCCGTTAGGAAAGCGAGTGCATGCCGCAGGCGAAAACCCTGTTGCGTTAAAGCGCTCTGGTGTCTCAGTGGATAGCATCCGATATGGTTCTATTTTGGCTGGTGGCGCAATATGTGGTGTGGCAGGCGCTTATTTATCTATTGGCCACGGTGCAGGTTTTGTTGAAAATATGACGGTAGGTAAAGGGTTTATTGCATTAGCAGCGTTAATCTTTGGTAAATGGCATCCAATTGGTGTGCTTTTCTCATGTCTATTCTTTGGCTTTTTAGAGGCATTGGCTATTCGCTTGCAAGGGGTTGATATCTTTGCATTTGGTTGGCCTATACCGATGCAATTAATTGAAGTGACTCCTTATTTGCTAACATTAATTGTTTTGGCCGGCTTTGTTGGGGAGTCTCGAGCGCCGAAGGCTCTAGGTAAACGGCTTTAGCCCGTTAATGTTAGGCCTTCTTCAGCTTCAATGTGCGCATTAATCACCTCGTTACGCTGTATATTTAACATGACAAACACTTGCCCTGACTCCGGAGATAGCCTGAAGTCACAGTAGAGTTTTGTTTCCCCTATTTGATGTGGAAAACGGATTGTTTTTCCTGGTTGTTTGAGCACTTTTGCCATTTTTGAATTGATAGCTTCTGGTAGTAGCTTGAACTTTGAAATGCCATTTAGCTTCATGAATTTACTAGCTTGATGATTGTAATAACGGATATTTCCCGTTGGAGAGAGTCGTAGTAGTATATTGGGGTGATTTAAAAAAAATAGTGATAAGCGCTCTGCGCGTTGCATTTTTTTTCGTTGTTTTACCAATAGCGCCGTAATAATGATACAGAAGCAGCAAAGAGCAAGTAGCTGAATGATAAGGTTAACTTTTTCCCACTTTAAGTGTTGTTTTAGTTCGAGTAAATTATTTGCAGTGTGCTTTTGAGTGAGCGTTACTAGGTTATGGTCTCTTTGAGTATGAGTCGTGAGAAGGTCTAAAAGTAATCGCCTTGTACCGAAAGAGGTTTCAATTTTTCCATCTTTTAATTCTTTGATATACATTAAATATTGTTCACTAAATTCAACTAAACTATCTTGGCTATTCAATCCACGTATAAGAGTTTTTAGCCAAGCTTTATGTTGCTGAGTTTTTGAATCTATCAATTGGTAAGCAATATCGAGACGTTTATTTTCAAGGGATTCTCTTAATTGTACTAAATCACTGTTAAGTTGAAAGGTTACTGCTTGCACAGAGCCTAACCTCGCGGTTGAAGTACCAATTACATGTATTTTACTGTTATTGATAATGAGCCAGCATTGATGAATTAGAATAAATAATACGATTAAGAGCGCGAGTAATTTAAGAACTGAAGTGACGGATTGGACTTTGAACATTGTAAATAAATCCCTTTCTTTGATGTTTGGTCAGCCGCTGTTGATGGTGATTCAATCATGACTTAAGAGTATGTCTAAAGTTTAGACGCAAAAATTACTAATGAGGCGATAAAATAGCAGTACTGTAAACTTAATCTAATTATTTGTTCTTCTTAATCGAAATGTTGCATTGTTTATTTTTTGATGGTACAAATACTCTATCAGCTCAACAGAGCAATCTTGATTTGTATGACTAAAGGCAGAGGATTAGAGATGAATAGTGGAAAAATTGACAATAAGCATATCTCTTCAGAGAAAGTATTAATTACACCGGCTCAGTTGAAAGAATTGATGCCTTTAAACGAAGGTGCTCAGTCATATATTTCACAAGCTCGTGAAACTATTGCTAATATTATTCATGGTAAAGACAAGCGTTTACTTGTTGTCACAGGCCCTTGCTCTATTCATGATATTGAGAGTGCTAAAGAATACGCCCTTAAGCTCAAAAAACTTCATGAAGAACTTAAAGATGATATGTATTTGGTGATGCGTATTTATTTTGAAAAGCCACGTACTACCGTAGGGTGGAAAGGTTTGTTAAATGACCCGGATATGGATGGCTCTTTTGAAGTAGAAAAGGGTTTAAAGCAAGGTCGAGAGCTACTGTTATGGTTAGCTGAGCTCGAGTTGCCAGTGGCAACTGAAGCACTTGACCCTATCAGTCCACAATATTTGTCAGAATTATTTAGTTGGGCTGCAATTGGAGCTAGAACAACAGAATCACAGACCCATCGTGAGATGGCGAGCGGCCTATCGATGCCTGTTGGCTTTAAAAATGGTACTGACGGAAAACTTAATGTTGCGATTAATGCTTTAGAGTCTGCAGCTCATTCACATCGTTTCATGGGGATAAACCCTCAAGGGCAAGTAGCGTTAATGCAAACTCAAGGTAATCCTGATGGTCATATCATACTTCGGGGAGGAAAATCCCCAAACTATCAATCGGATCTTATTACTGAAATAGAATCGCAAATTCAAGGCGAAGGTTTAGTGCCTAAATTAGTGGTAGATTGTAGCCATGGTAATTCAAATAAAGATCATCGCAGACAACCACTAGTTGCGGATGATATATTTGACCAAATAAATCAAGGTAACAGCTCCATTATGGGGATCATGCTCGAGAGTCACTTAGAAGAAGGTAACCAATCTAGCTCGTTACCAAAAGAGCAGTTGCGATATGGTGTTTCAGTAACTGATGCATGCATCAACTGGGCTGATACAGAGCAACTCTTGATTCACGGTGCAGAAAAAGTTCGCTCTGCATTAAAAAAACGAACGATATCTACATAAATTAGGAGGGCTCCATGGCTGAGTTGTCGTGTGAAGCATTGGATGAGCTACGTGATAAGATTGATGTTGTTGATGGCAAGCTAATAGAGTTAATTGTTCAGAGACTATCTTTAGTCGCTGAAGTCGGTGAAGTTAAAAGCGCTGCTGGAGTGCCTATTTATGCACCTGAGCGAGAAGCTAAAATGCTAGCTAAGCGCCGTGCTGAAGCTGATGTTGCTGGAATTGGTGGTGATCTTATTGAAGACATACTCCGGCGGCTAATGCGTGAGTCATACCATAGAGAAAAAGATACCGGTTTTAAGCGCTTAAATTCAGAGTTGAAAAAAGCGGTTATTATCGGTGGTCAAGGAAAGCTTGGTCGGGTGTTTGAAAGAATGCTGACTCTGTCGTCTTATCATGTTGAAGTTCTCGATAAAGATGATTGGGACAATGCTAAAGAGATACTTGATGGTGCAGGCTTAGTTATTGTTTCGGTTCCAATTAATTTAACGACTGATATCATCAGTGAATTGAGTCATCTTGATGAGGACTGTATTTTAGTCGACTTAACGTCGGTTAAGCAGAAGCCACTAGAGGCAATGTTGGCGGTTCACTCTGGGCCAGTTTTAGGTCTTCATCCAATGTTTGGTCCTGATATTGTGAGCTTAGCTAAACAAGTTATTATTTATTGTGATGGACGGTATCCTGAAAAGTATCAATGGCTACTTGAACAAATGTCAATTTGGGGAGCTAAGTTAACACAAGCTGACCCACAAGAGCATGATCAAGCAATGACCTTGGTTCAGGGAATGCGCCATTTTACTACCTTTGTTTATGGACAGCATTTAGCAGCGGAAAACCCCGAGTTATCAACACTTTTGGAGTTCAGCTCGCCTATTTATCGTTTAGAGTTGGCTATGGTAGGTAGATTGTTCGCGCAAAGTCCTGAATTATATGCGGATATTATTTTCTCTTCGAGTAAAAATAAAGAAATGTTTTCGCGTTACTTGAGTCACTTTGAACAAGCTAGCCAACTGTTGAATAATGATGATAGGACTGGCTTTATAGAAAACTTTAATCAAGTGTCTAATTGGTTTGGCGATTATTCCCAACAATTTTTAGATGAGTCTCGAAACTTATTAATGCAAGCAAGTGACAGCAGACCTGTTTAAATTAATTTTAGCCTTTCGGCTCGTTGAAAGGCTACACCTTTTTTTCTTCTTCATATGATTTCACCTCTTTCCGTTTTTTTGATTTAGAACACAATTCATGGCATTTTTAGTTTATTTAACCTACAGTTCTTGTGGGCTAAATTGCATCGAAAGTAAAATAAATATACAATATTAAAAATTTTTGTATTAATTTAATTTCAAAATAAATTACTGACCCATAAGTGTTTTGTTTCCTTTCTTCGTTATTTCTAAACACTTGATTGAACAGATTTGCCAACATAAAGGTATTGTAAATGAAAACTATTGTCTCTAAGCAAAATGCACAAGTTCTAAAAGTTACTGGTGACACCAAACTTTATACCGCAAATAAAGAGATGCCCCTGCAAGCTGGAGACCAAATCATTGCTGGCGAAATTGTTTTTTTCGCTGATGGTGGGGCAGTTAATGTTCAATATGCTGACGGTAGTTTTGATGTTTTAGATAGCAAAAATGCTCAAGAGCAAGGTGAGCTCTCAAGTGAAAATACTGTAAACCTTTTTGCTCAATTAAATGAAACGGGTTCAGAAGAGTCAATTACTGATGACATCGCTGCCATTCAAGCATTAATTGAGGCTGGTGGAGATATTAGCGATCTTCCTGCAACTGCTGCAGGTAGTTCTCAAAATGACGGTGGTACGTCTTTTGTTTCTATTGAACGAAGCGCTCAGGAAACTATCGCTCAAGCAGGTTTTGATACTAATACATTTGAAAGTGATACGGCACTATTAGATCAACAAGCCTCTCGTGATGAGATTATTTTAGATCAAACCATCGAGTCTAGTTTAGAAGTTGATTTTACAATTAATAATCAAAATGCAACCTCAACAATTAATGGTACTGCTGAAGGAGTATTGCCGGGCAGTGTTATTAATATCACTGTGACAGATGAGAATGATAATACTGTTACTGTGGACAATGTGATTGTTGGTTCTGATGGTAGTTATCAGGTTGATAATGTTGATTTGAATGATTTGTCAGATGGTCAAATTAGAGTTGATGCCTCAGTTGAAGACGTTAACAGCGTGGTAGTTTCTGCATTAGCTAATCAAACATTGGATACGACAGCTCCTTTTGTTGGTGATGGCACAAATACTATTACTGTGGGTGGTGCAGAGGATGGTTTTATTAATCAGGATGAGGTTGATGAAACGGACCTTGGTTTAGTGATTGAGCCGGGCGCGAGCATTGAAGAGCTTGTGATCACTGGCCCGAACGGCGGTACGGTTACTGTTCCAGTAGACGATATCGTGATTGGTGAAGGCGGTGTGGTTGAGATCCCAGACCTTGACTTATCAGGTCTTGGTGAAGGTGAGTTAACCATCACGGGTAAAATCAAAGACCCTGCGGGTAATGTGGGTGAGCTAACAGAAAAAGTCATCAAAGACACCATTGCACCGAACCCAGATGATGGCAAAAACAGCCTAGAGATTGGTGGCGGTGAAGACGGCTTTATCAATAAAGATGAGATTGGTGACACAGACCTTGGCTTAGTGATTGAGCCGGGCGCAAGCATTGAAGAGCTTGTGATCACTGGCCCGAACGGCGGTACGGTTACTGTTCCAGTAGACGATATCGTGATTGGTGAAGGCGGTGTGGTTGAGATCCCAGGCCTTGACTTATCAGGTCTTGGTGAAGGTGAGTTAACCATCACGGGTAAAATCAAAGATCCTGCGGGTAATGTGGGTGAGCTAACAGAAAAAGTCATCAAAGACACCATTGCACCGAACCCAGATGATGGCAAAAACAGCCTAGAAATTGGTGGCGGTGAAGACGGCTTTATCAATAAAGATGAAGTTGGTGACACGGACCTTGGTTTAGTGGTTGAGCCAGGCGCGAGCATTGAAGAGCTTGTGATCACTGGCCCGAACGGCGGTACGGTTACTGTTCCAGTAGACGATATCGTGATTGGTGAAGGCGGTGTGGTTGAGATCCCGGGCCTTGACTTATCAGGCCTTGGTGAAGGTGAGTTAACCATCACGGGTAAAATCAAAGATCCTGCGGGTAACGTGGGTGAGCTAACTGAAAAAGTTATTAAAGACACCATTGCACCGAATCCAGATGATGGCAAAAACAGCCTAGAGATTGGTGGCGGTGAAGACGGCTTTATCAATAAAGATGAAGTTGGTGACACGGACCTTGGTTTAGTGGTTGAGCCAGGCGCGAGCATTGAAGAGCTTGTGATCACAGGCCCGAACGGCGGCACGGTCACTGTTCCAGTAGACGATATCGTGATTGGTGAAGGCGGTGTGGTTGAGATCCCAGGTCTTGACTTATCAGGCCTTGGTGAAGGTGAGTTAACCATCACGGGTAAAATCAAAGATCCTGCGGGTAACGAGGGTGAGTTAACAGAAAAAGTCATCAAAGACACCATTGCACCGAACCCTGATGATGGCAAAAATAGCCTAGAGATTGGTGGCGGTGAAGACGGCTTTATCAATAAAGATGAAATCGGTGACACAGACCTTGGTTTAGTGGTTGAGCCAGGCGCGAGCATTGAAGAGCTTGTGATCACAGGCCCGAACGGCGGCACGGTCACTGTTCCAGTAGACGATATCGTGATTGGTGAAGGCGGTGTGGTTGAGATCCCAGACCTTGACTTATCAGGCCTTGGTGAAGGTGAGTTAACCATCACGGGCAAAATCAAAGATCCTGCGGGTAACGTGGGTGAGCTAACAGAAAAAGTCATCAAAGACACCATTGCACCGAACCCTGATGATGGCAAAAACAGCTTAGAGATTGGTGGCGGTGAAGACGGCTTTATCAATAAAGATGAGATTGGTGACACAGATCTTGGCTTAGTGATTGAGCCGGGCGCGAGTATTGAAGAGCTTGTGATCACGGGCCCGAACGGCGGCACGGTCACTGTTCCAGTAGACGATATCGTGATTGGTGAAGGCGGTGTGGTTGAGATCCCAGGCCTTGACTTATCAGGTCTTGGTGAAGGTGAGTTAACCATCACGGGTAAAATCAAGGATCCTGCGGGTAACGTGGGTGAGCTAACAGAAAAAGTCATCAAAGACACCATTGCACCGAACCCTGATGATGGCAAAAACAGCTTAGAGATTGGTGGCGGTGAAGACGGCTTTATCAATAAAGATGAGATTGGTGACACAGACCTTGGTTTAGTGATTGAGCCGGGCGCAAGCATTGAAGAGCTTGTGATCACTGGTCCGAACGGCGGCACGGTCACTGTTCCAGTAGACGATATCGTGATTGGTGAAGGCGGTGTGGTTGAGATCCCAGGTCTTGACTTATCAGGCCTTGGTGAAGGTGAGTTAACCATCACGGGTAAAATCAAGGATCCTGCGGGTAACGTGGGTGAGCTAACAGAAAAAGTCATCAAAGACACCATTGCACCGAACCCAGATGATGGCAAAAACAGCCTAGAGAT
>NZ_JAUYVJ010000025.1:0-62049 GCF_030689115.1 Psychrobium sp. 1_MG-2023
TGTTAGCTAAAGGCTCTTTGTTGACTGAGGGCTCTTTGTTGGCTGAGGGCTCTTTGTTAGCTAAAGGCTCTTTGTTGGCTGAGGACTCTTTGTTTGCTGAAGGCTCTTTGTTGGCTGAGGGCTCTTTGTTTGCTGAGGGCTCTTTATTAGCTGAAGGCTCTTTGATTGCTGAGGACTCTTTATTAGCTGAGGGCTCTTTATTAGCTAAAGGCTCTTTGATTGCTGAGGGCTCTTTTGCAGTGGTGGGGTGCTTTTGAGGGGCTATCTGCTCTTGTCCTTGCGCTTGAGAAGAAAGAGCTGCTTCGTTGTTGTTTGGCGCGAGTGATTTTAATGTGCTAATAATTTGCTCGTTGGTTAGCGCTTTAAACTCTTTTGTTTGTGTTTTTAACTGACTAACTATAGCTGGTTGTGCTTGCTGATTACGCAGCCACATTTTGTTTCTTGGCAATTCCATGTTGAGCGTTGGAGGTTGACTTTGTTTTACCGAGTCAGCTACTGCACTCTTATCTATACCAGAAAGGGATGTTTGCTCGATGATTAACTTTTGTGTGTCTTTGACTTGAACAATCGGAAGTGATGAAGCGTCTATCGATTTATGTTGTTGCTGTATCTGACTTAATGGCAGTGTAAGTTGAATCGATGGTCGAGATTCTGTCAATTTTGAAAACTGTAAAGATAGTACTGAGGTCTTGTCAGAGGGTTGTATTTTATCTGTTACTAAACTTACTTGATAAGTTTGATTGAGCTTTATTTGGTGTAAATCTTGAGATGTTTTTCTATCCTGAGCATTGGTTATAGGCGCTTTGATTGATAATGAATCAGATAGGGCTAGCTTCAGCTGCTGTTGTGGCAGGCGTCTCGCCTGACCGAGTTGTATGGGTTGGTTGTTGTCGATATATTTAGCTTGTAATTGTGGCTCTTGAGGTAGCTTTTTATGATGGATCAATTGATTAATTAGCTCATGGCTGACAGGGACTTGGCTTGTGACAGTTTTTATCGGCTGCTGACTAATTGATACTAATAGTTGATGCTTATCCTGATGCAAAGTGATGGTGATTTTGTCCCCTGCATTAAGCTGTTTTAATTGAGCGCTTATGTCTGTAGGTAATGTTTCGGGGATCGCGATGGTCAACGGTGCTTGATTAGGTAGGCTAAGAGTAATTGTTTTGTTATCAATCGCTAATATTTTTGATTGCACTTTTGTTGCGTTAGCGACTAACTGCTCAGCAGTATTCGTTGAGGTTACATTGACCTTAACTGGAGGTTGATTAATAGTGGATGAAAGTTCAGTCATAACACCTTCGTGAATCAATTGTTAGGTAATAAAATGATGGAACCTGAAGCGTTTTCCTAGTCATTATTACAACTTCAGAATAGCGACTAACGAGACCAATAGCAAAATTGCTAATATTTTCCATATAAAACATCGGTTAGTGTATCAATAAATTCCAACAGAGGGTGATTAGTTTAGCACTTTTGATATACTGCAGGTCGCTACAAACTTTCGAGAATATTTAATGAACACAACACCTAAGGTTAAATTGATTAAGTCATCGATGGCTAAAGTTGCTTTGGCGCTTGGCTTAAGCTTGTCAATGAGTCATGCTTTCGCACAAGAAACTACAGAGCCTGTAGCCGAAAACGAACAAGCTGATATAGTTTTAATTGACGCTGAGCGTAGCGATCCTTTTGAAGGGTTTAACCGCGCGATGTGGGATTTTAACCGTAATGTCTTGGATTTGTATTTATTCAAGCCAGC
Source organism: Psychrobium sp. 1_MG-2023 (assembly GCF_030689115.1). Taxonomy (NCBI): domain Bacteria; kingdom Pseudomonadati; phylum Pseudomonadota; class Gammaproteobacteria; order Alteromonadales; family Shewanellaceae; genus Psychrobium; species Psychrobium sp. 1_MG-2023. The sequence continues at coordinate 1,760 of NZ_JAUYVJ010000025.1, forward strand.
AGCTGTGGCGTATCGTGATTATCTACCTGTTCCTGTTCAGACTAGTGTTTACAGTTTTGCGGTAAACCTCGAAGAACCTTCATCAACCGTTAATAATATGCTGCAAGGTAATGTTGAAGATTCAAGTAACGCATTTGCGCGCTTTCTAATTAACTCAACTGCAGGCTTATTCGGCTTGTTTGATGTGGCCTCTAAAATTGGTTTAGAAAGAAAATCTGATGAATTTGGTGAAGTTTTAGCAGTTAATGGGGTAAGTTCTGGCCCTTACTTAATGTTACCTGCGTTAGGCCCGACAACCATTAGAAATGAAGTGGGTGATGTGGTTGATAACTTATACTTTCCCGCAACAGAAATCTCGTTTTGGCCAAGTATTACTGTTCGCCTGTTAAAAGGCTTACATACGCGAGCGCAATTACTTGATCAAGAAGGGCTACTTAATAATTCGCTTGATCAATACGAGTTTGTGAAAGAAGCTTACTTTCAACAAAGCTTGTTTGATATCTACGACGGCAACGTTCCCGTGGTTGAAGATACTTCACTAGATGACTTTGATGATGATTTTGATGAGCTAGATTAATTAGTCAATGATCGTTAATCGCCCCGTCAAATTATTTGACGGGGCGATAAAAAAACTTCTTACCCTCTTCGTCATAAGCGTCATGCTGGCGTGTACCAAGTCCATTTCTTGCCTTAAACAACAAAGTTCTGAATAAAATATGTTCAGGATACTTTCGTTCTTCCGAAAAACTTGTAGTCGTTGAGTAAATAGCTTTGAGGCAACTTATTCCGTCATGTCGACGTTGTGAGAGTCGATAACCTTATCATGCTAACTTCATTAATAACTTGAACTTTTGTCACTACCTAGACGAAAAAAACCTACATTATTGACTCTCGAAGCAGAATAATCACAGGTGTTAATAAACGCCTTGCTGACATTAGGGGGGCACTTAGGCTCTTTGAAACGTAGAACCCGTGCGTTACACCATTTATCCTCGATACTAGATCAGCCACTTAATTAACGAAATTGATATAGAGATATCCCTTAGAGCTTTGTGGACAAAAAAAGGCAGTGCTGAATTACCAGCACTGCCTTTTAAATTTTAATTAACTAGAGCAAACTAGCTTATTAAAATGAAAGAACTCTTAGCTATGGTTTGAAATAGACGCTTCTTCTTCTATCTTCTGATCCATAGTTTGTGGTTTGTTATCTTCTGCACCATGCATCCAATCTACAAGTTTGTCGCTTAGTAGCCATAAACAGATACCAGCAATAAAGGCCATGATAGCAACGCCACCAAAGGTTGCTAATGGACCTGCGCCACCAACTTGTTGGCCAATTAATGCGGCAAGCTTATTACCGAAGCCAGCGAAGAAGAACCACATGCCCATTAATAATGACGCATATTTTAGTGGCGCAAGTTTAGAAACCATTGATAAACCAATTGGCGATAAACATAGCTCACCCATTGTATGGAATACATAAGCCATAACTAACCACATGATGTGCGCTTTAATATTGGTATCATCGCCAATTTGTAATGCTGCACCAACCATAGAAGCGAAACCAAGACCTAAGAAGAACATACCTAAGGCAAACTTCTTCGGTGAGTTAGGCTCTGCTTCACCCATTTTTAACCAAGTTGCCGCAAAAATTGGCGCCATGATGATTATAAATAGTGGGTTTACGGTTTGTAACCATGATGCAGGCATTTCCCAGCCAAAGATCACAAGGTCAGTATTATGCTTAGCGAATAGGTTCATTGAACCTGCTGCTTGTTCGAAACCAGCCCAGAAAATAACGGTGAAAAAGCTCATGATTAGAATAACTTTAACACGGTCACGCTCTTCTGTCGTTAATGGCGCGTTAGATGCTGCTACATCACCAGATGATTGTTTAGCTGATGGCTCAATACCGATATCACCCAGGTAACGTTTAGATGTTGCCAGCTGTAAGATAACACCCAGTAACATACCAACACCGGCTGTTAAGAAACCATATTGATAATCAATCTTCTCACCGATAGTACCAACAACCATATAACCTAAGATTGAACCTAAGTTAATACCCATATAGAAGATGGTGAATGCAGCGTCACGACGGTTATCGCCATCTTCATAGAGATCACCAACCATTGTTGAGATGTTTGGCTTGAAGAAACCATTACCTAGGATTAATAAACCTAAACCAACCCAGAAGAAGATAGGTTCCATTCCCTCAATGTACTCGTGTGGAGTACCTAGAGCGAATTGGCCTAACATCATTAGTACACCACCAACGATGATAGATTTACGTTGGCCCCACACATTATCAGCCATCCAACCACCGATAACCGGTGTTAGGTAAACTAACATCGCGTAAGTACCTAATATACTGATTGCGTTTGATTGTAACGCTTTTTGGTATTCATCCGCCGCGTTAGCCGCTGCACCGTCAATACCAAAATACGCCATATCCCAACCCATTACGCCAGCAGTAGCGATAGTTGAGAGATAAAATACGAAAATACCACGCATACCGTAGTAACTCATACGCTCCCACATTTCAGTTCCGAATAATAGGAACAGGCCTTTAGGATGGCCAAAAATTTCACCCGCAGGGGGTCTTAAAGCACTCATTAATTAATCACCTAATGTTGTTTTATAAGTATTGTAATCGTTATTTTTTAAATCCAGGGGGGTGTATATACCAGTTTATCGACCTCAATAGCAAACTTTTGTCTAATAAAAGTTCTATATGTTTGTAAAGTGAAAGCGCAGCTTGCTTAAATTCGAAGTAAGTTTTCATAAAAACAATCAATCTTTGACTATGATTAAAAAATGAAACGGTTATCTAAACCAAGAAGCTAAGGAAGTGATGTGAAGATACTTACGGTGTTTGGTACTAGACCTGAAGCAATTAAAATGGCCCCTTTATCGAAACTGTTGGAGGGGCATTCGATGGTTGAACATAGGCTCTGTGTGACGGCGCAGCACCGTCAGATGCTTGATCAAGTGTTGAGCTTATTTGAACTTACCCCCGCTTACGATTTGAATATTATGAAGCAGGGTCAAACGCTCACGGGAATTAGCAGCTTAATATTAGAGGGGCTAAGTGAAGTATTTACAGAGTTTAAACCAGATATCGTATTAGTGCACGGCGATACCACAACCACCTTCATCGCATCATTGGCCGCCTATTACCATCAAATACCTATTGGGCATGTTGAAGCTGGGCTTAGAACGGGAGATTTACACTCCCCTTGGCCCGAGGAAGGCAACCGCTGTTTAACTGGAGCTATTGCGAAGTATCACTTTTGTCCAACGAGTCAAGCGAAACAGAACCTACTAGTAGAAGGGCATGATGAGCAGACACTATTTGTGACCGGAAACACGGTCATCGACGCTTTACTTCAGGTGGTGGACTCTCTTTCTGCTAATGGTCAACTAGAGAAACAGTTTGATTTTTTGGATATCGATAAAAAACTAATCTTAGTGACGGGGCATCGTCGTGAAAGTTTTGGAGATGGGTTTGAGCGGATCTGTGAAGCTTTACGAGATATCGCTACAACGCATCATGATTGTGAAATTCTTTACCCTGTTCATTTAAACCCTCAAGTCAGGGAGCCTGTAAATCGGCTGCTTAGTGATATTGAGAATATTCATTTAATTGAGCCGCAGGATTACCTCCCTTTTGTGTATCTAATGAACAGAAGCTACTTAATTCTCACTGATTCAGGTGGCATACAAGAAGAAGCGCCATCATTGGGTAAGCCTGTATTAGTGATGAGAGATACTACTGAGAGGCCTGAGGCGGTTGAGGCCGGAACAGTGCAACTTGTTGGTACCTCGAAAGAGGCGATTAAAGACAAGGTAAGCGAGCTTTTAACTAACGAAGGTACTTACCAACGAATGAGTGTGGCCCATAACCCTTACGGTGATGGACTTGCATGTCAACGCATCGTCGAAATATTGTTAGAGCAGGGAATAAAAGATGAACGTTAAAAATATTTGCGTGATCGGCTTAGGTTACATTGGATTACCGACGGCGGCTATTTTCGCTTCAAGAAAAATCCAAGTTTATGGAGTTGATGTTAATGAAGAAGCAGTTAATACGATAAACCAGGGTAAAATCCACATCATCGAACCGGAGCTTGATGCAATTGTCTTTAAAGCAGTGCAACAAGGATACCTTCACGCTTCAACAGAAGCACAAGCCGCCGATGCTTTTCTAATTGCTGTGCCAACACCCTTTAAAGAGTCTGATGATCCTGACTCAATCCCTGAGCCTGATTTACACTTTATTCACCAAGCTGCTGAGACCATTGCACCTGTATTAGATAAAGGGAATTTAGTGATCTTAGAGTCAACATCTCCAGTAGGAACAACAGAGCTATTAGCGCAGTGGCTCAAAGAGATGCGGCCCGATTTATCATTTCCTCAAGATGGTGCAGATGAAATAGATATCAACGTAGCACATTGCCCAGAGAGAGTTTTACCGGGTAAGGTGGTTCGTGAATTGGTGCATAATGATCGGTTGATTGGCGGAATAACACCTGAATGTTCTGAAAAAAGTGTTGAACTGTATAAAATATTTGTCGATGGTGAGTGCATTGTCACTAATGCGCGAACAGCCGAAATGGCTAAACTGACCGAGAATGCATCGAGGGACGTTAGTATAGCTTTTGCAAATGAACTATCGATTATTTGTGAACAGCTTGATATTAATGTGTGGGAATTAATACGCTTGGCTAACCGCCACCCCCGAGTGAACATTTTGCAACCGGGCCCCGGCGTTGGAGGGCACTGTATTGCCGTTGATCCGTGGTTTATTGTTTCAAAATGTCCTGAGCAAGCAAAAATGATCAGCTTAGCGCGTGGAATTAATAATAGTAAGCCTGATTGGGTCATTGGACAATATTTAAAAGCGGTTGATACACTGCTGTCAAATGAGCCTAGTAAAACCGTTAAAGACTTGTGTGTTGCGTGCTTAGGCATAGCCTTTAAAGCGGACATTGACGACTTGCGCGAAAGCCCTGCGCTTGATATTACCAATAAGATAGCTGAAATGCATGAAGGGCAGTTACTCGTGGTCGAGCCTAATATTTCCACCTTGCCATCTCCGCTAAATGAAAAGGCAAAGTTGAGTACATTAAATGATGCAATGATTGAAGCTGATATTGTTGTATTGTTGGTAGATCATAAAGCCTTTAAACGATTTGATATTAAAAAGGTCAATATTCCACAAATAATTGACTCACGAGGGTTATGGAGTGAGTAAATAAACAGCTAAATGTAATCTTTTGTGACTAAGACTAAGATGAAAAGGATGTTTCGTTGAAGTCGTGCAGTGATAGGTGATAGAATCCTCCGCGTTATTGTAGGTTGAGGTATTGTCATGTCACAAGATAAGACAAAATGGTTTTTGCTTTTTTGTAAACCCAAAGAAGAAGAACGGAGTTTAATCAACCTGACTAATCAGGGAATTGAGTCTTTTTATCCGACAAGGAAAGTTGAGAAAGTCCGCAAGGGCAAACGCAGTGTTCTTTCTGAACCACTGTTTCCAAACTACCTGTTTGTAAAATTAAATCCTGAAACTGATAATTTTAATGCCATTCGTTCGACACGTGGGGTAGCTAATTTTGTGCGTTTTGGTGCAAATTATGCGACTGTTCCAACGGCATTAGTTCATCAGATAAAAGAAACAGTCGCCGGTGTTACTGACATTGCGGTTGATGATAATATTGCTCAGCCAGGAGATGCGGTTGTATTAAACAACGGTGTGTATCAAGGGCTTGAGGCTGTATTTAAAAATAAAGTGGGTTTAGAACGTTCTATCTTATTGATTAAGATGTTAGAGCAGCAAGCTACTTTAGAAGTGTGTAATACCGAGTTCTCATTAAAGAAGTAATTGGGTCCTTAAGAAAATTTAGTTTATTTGGCCAATGGGGAGCAATACCCTAGGGCGGAAGCGTGCTTGAAGCTGTATTTGGAGAGATAAAAGTTGCCTAGTTTGATCACAAAAATAAAAACGATTGCCGTAGGTTGCATTGTAACTTCCCTGTTGACTGGGAGTATTGTTGATGCCAACGCCATCACACCAACCCCAGCAATGCTGGAGCAGTTTAAGAAAATGCCAAAGGCTGAACAGCAGCGTTTGATGAAGCAATATGGTCTTTCTCCTGAAATGCTTAAGAATACACCGGGGGGGCAAGTTGAGTTTGAAACCCCTGAAGTTGTAAAACCCAAGCGGATAGAGCGTAAAGAAGATAGTTTTGAACTAGAAGAAGAGCCTATTCCATATAGCGAAGAAGAATTAAAGCCGTTTGGCTATGATTTATTTGCTGGAGAACCAACAACTTTTGCTCCAGTTAGTGATGTGCCTGTCCCGAGTGAGTATCAGATGGGACCTGGGGACCAAGTCGTTATCCAGTTATATGGCAAAGAAAATAGCCAACATGATTTAACTGTCTCTCGCAGTGGTAACTTGCAGATACCAAATCTAGGCCCTGTTAACGTCATTGGCTTGTCTTTTACTGAGATGAAAAACAAGTTGGCGAATTTAATAGAACAACAATACATTGGTGTTCAAAGTAGTATCAGTTTAGGGGGGTTACGCTCAATTCGTATCTTTGTTGCTGGTGATGCCTACAAACCTGGGTCGTATACAGTGAGCTCATTGTCAACGATAACTCAGGCATTGTTTGTTGCTGGCGGAATTAATGATATTGGTTCACTTCGTAACATTCAGTTAAAACGTCGTGGTCAATTAATTACCACCTTTGATTTGTACGATCTATTGATGAAAGGTGATGCGTCAAATGATAGCCGCCTTCAATCTGGTGATGTGGTATTTATTCCGCCAGTCGGTGCAACCGTTAGTATTAAAGGTCAGGTACGTCGCCCTGCGATTTATGAACTTAAAGGCGGCGAAACCATGGCTCAATTAATTCGCCTAGCTGCGGGTTTAAAGCCTAACGCTTACCCTGCCGCGAGTATTGTTGAACGCTTTGACCGTTCGCAATTACCGACCTTAGTTAATGTTGACTTAACGACTAAACAAGGCAAAGCTGCAATAGCGAAAAGCGGTGATGTTCTAACGGTTCAATCGACAGCTCAACGTATCTATCAGCAAGTAGCTATTCTAGGTGCTGTTAATCGACCAGGTTTGTACCAATGGTACAAAGGTATCCGTATCAATGATTTATTAAAGAGCACTTGGCGTGACCTGACCAATTCAGCAGATTTGGATTACGCATTGGTTGTGCGTGAAATAAATAGTCAAGGGGATATTAGGGTTATTCAAGTTAACATCGGACAGGCGATGTCTAACACCAAAAGCGCGAGTAACATTAAGTTACAGCCACGCGATACATTACTAATATTTAATGATCAACCTATGAGTTTAGAACGTGAACAACTTGATTTACTCATTAAACAACGTATCGAAGAGTTTACCCTTAAAAGTTTTGAGTTAGAAGAAACCCCTGCCACTGCAACATTATTTAACGCTGGTTTTGAGTTTTTAACATCGGATAAAAAGGCAACTGAAACTAAGTTGTTTGATGAAATCGGACATCAAGAATTAAGTTTAGCTGCTACAGAGATAGAGCAATTACTATTTAAATTGTTTAATGAAAAACAAAAGCTAGCTATTAGCCGTTCATTAACACGACAAGAGCTTCTTTACCCAATTAATCAGAAGCTTAAAAGTCAAGGTGATCACTTATCGACAGTGAAGTTAGTATCCATCAGTGGTGAAGTGAAGTTTCCTGGTGATTATCCATTAGGTGAAAATTATAACATTGCCCAACTAATCGACGCTGCTGGGGGGTTAAAAGAAAGCGCCTTCATGAAACGTGCCGAGTTAACTCGCACCAACGTTAACAATGCGGATAGTTCTATAGTTTCTCACCTTGATGTAAACCTCACCGAGCAAGCTCAACTGGCTTCAATAACATTACAAAGTAAAGATCATCTGCAAGTACTTAGCGTGCCAGATTGGCAAAAAGATATGCAGGTAACCCTTGCTGGCGAAGTTAAATTCCCTGGTGTTTACAGTATTAAAAACGGTGAAACCATGATGTCGGTGATTAACCGTGCTGGTGGCTTTACAGAGAATGCATTTATTGAAGGTGCAGTATTTACACGTGAATCTGTTCGCGAGCAAGAACGCCAGCAAATTATCAAGATGGCCGATCAAATTAGACGCGATATTGCTACTCGTGGTTTATCACAAGAAGGTAACTTTATTAGCTTTGATGATGCTTCTAAGATGCTAATCGAGCTGGAAAACCTTGAGTCAATAGGTCGTATGGTGATTGACTTGCCACAGCTGCAGGCCAATTATACTGCTAAAAACTTAGAGCAGGGGTTACGCCTTGACGATGGTGATTCACTTCATGTGCCATCATTAAAGCAAATTGTGACTGTGGTTGGGGAAGTTCACCATGCATCAAGTCATTTCTTTAAAGAGGAACTTGGCGTAGAGGAATATTTGACTCTAGCAGGTGGCGTAAAGCAACGCGCTGACGATGGTCGAATTTACGTCATTCGTGCTGATGGATCAGTATTTGTTCCAGAATCTTCATTTTGGTTTGATAACCAAAATCAGTTAAACAGAGGTGATACAATTGTTGTGCCGCTTGATACAGAGTATAAGGATAACTTAACGCTGTGGACTCAGGTTACGGGGATTATTTATAACTCAGCTGTCGCGCTAGCTGCGATTAAGGGGCTTTAGGGATGAGTGACCAGCGCAATACCGACCCCAAAAAACAATACGACTCACCTCATCAATTGGATAAGCTAGTTTCAGTTAACTCTCAATATGAACTGGCTTGTAATGATGAAGTAGATTTAAAGGAGTTATGGAAAGCTTTTTGGAGCGGGAAGTGGGTGATCGCATTAATAACATCTGTATTTATTTTAGTATCTGTTATTTATTCATTATCGCTCCCTAATTACTATCGCACTGAAATACTTTTGGCGCCATCTTCTGATGAAAGTAGTGGAGGAGCTGGAGTTGCATCTCAACTAGGGGGGCTTGCAAGTCTAGCAGGTTTAAATGTAAGTAGTGGCGGGATCGATAAAACCTCTTTAAGCATTGAGATTATTAAATCAAAAAAGTTTATTGGTAACTTTATTAAAAAGTATGAACTATTGGCTCCTTTAATGGCGATAGAGAAATGGGATCATATTAACAATCAGCTCTTATACGATGAAAGCTTATATAACAGTAAAACAAGTGAGTGGCTTACATCTGAATCAGGGGAAACACTAGAGCCAACTAAACAACAAGCATATTGGAAGTTTATAGAGCTATTAGATATCAATGACGATATTGGGAATTCATTAATAATAATATCTATGACACATCAGTCGCCTCATGTAGCAAAACAATGGTTAGATTGGTTAATAAAAGATATTAATGAACAGATGAAGCAGAGAGAGCTCTTTGAAGCAGAGAAAAGCATAAAGTACCTGACTAAACAATTAGAAGTAACCAAAGTTAAAGAGTTAAGAGCAGCACTCTATCGAATAATTGAAGAACAGACTAAAACCATCATGTTTGCACAGGTTAGGCACGAGTACATATTTAAAACCATCGACCCAGCTATAATTCCGGAGGTGAAATCTGGACCTAAGAGAGCTTTGATTTGCATATTGGGAGCATTTTTAGGTGTTTTAGTTGCAACCATAGTTGTTTTTGTTCGATACTTTTCGAAAAATAAGGAATAGTTGAGTGGATTTATTCATGGAAAACATTTTTCCACTTATCTGTGTTTTTCTTATTACTTTTTTCAGTATATTCTTTGGTAAACCAGTCGCTATAAAACTTGGGCTGGTGGATGTACCTTGTGAACGAAAAAAACACTTTGGTTCCATACCGCTGGTTGGTGGAATTTCTATTTTTATCGGGGTTTTTTTGGGAATGGCATTATTCACCTCGTATATACCAAATATGAATTTATATTTGATAGCGGCTGCGTTCATTGTACTAATCGGGGTACTTGATGATTTTTATGATCTACCTGTTAAGCCACGAATAGCAGCACAAATATTAGTTGCGAGTATTATGATATTTGGAGCTGAACTGCAACTAGATAACCTTGGGAATGCTTTCGGGTTTGGTGATGTTAAACTAAGTGGCCTCGGTGTGTTTATCACTATTATTGCTGTTTTAGGGGCTATAAATGCGTTTAACATGGTCGATGGTATAGATGGCCTCGTAGGTATGTTGTCAATAGTTACTTTCAGTGCATTAGCTTTTTTATTGAATACAACTAGTAGTGACTGGCTCTTATTGCCGTTATTTTTTATTGTATCGACACTTTCATTTTTAGTGTTTAATTTACAGTGGCCAAGTTCAAGATATAAAAAAGTCTTTATGGGTGATGCAGGGAGCATGTTAATCGGCTTTTCTGTTGTGTGGTTACTTGTTGTTGGTTCTCAATCTGAAACGCAAGCGTTTAGGCCTGTAACTGCTTTATGGCTTGTTGCAGTACCCTTGATGGATATGGCTGCCATAATGGTACGAAGAGTACGCAAAGGGCAGTCTCCTTTTAACCCAGATCGAGATCACTTACACCATATATTTTTGAGGGCAGGCTTTTCATCGTCTCAGACATTGATTGTGATAAGCTTTATTTCAATTTTATTCACGGTTTTAGGTATAGGTCTAGAGACCTTTAGCTGCCCTGAGTGGCTATCGCTTTTACTGTTTTTATTAGTGTTTACAGTTTATTCTTATGCTATTAACCATATTTGGCGACTATTAAAGCTATTTAGAAAGTTAGTGAAATAAAAATGTTTAACATTATTGATCTCTTCGCTTTATCAGAAAATAAGAAATACTCACTTTTCTACTTCTCACAAAATAAACAATGGAGTTGCCTTAAGGTATGAAAGCTGACTCGCTCATGAAAGTCGCTTCGTGGTATACAATCTCAAGAATATTAGTTCTTACGCTGAGCTTTATATCTATCCCAATATTCACTCACTTGTTGTCCCCTAACGAATTTGGTGAGTTTGCTATTTATACAATGTGGATTGCGATGCTTACGCCATTCGTTGGTTTAGGTTTGCACATGAGTATCGGGCGGGCAAAAGTTGAGTTTAAGGAGCGTTATAAGCAATATGTGTCCAGTATCGTATTTTTATTACTAATACTTTTGATTATAGCTCTGGTTACTCTTTCTACCTTTGAGTCATTTTTTGTTGGTGTTATCAATTATCCATCTCACTGGCTGTATCTGATCATAGTTCAAACGTTTATGTCTCTTTTTATAAATACTGTTTTTTGTATGTTTCAGTTCAATGGCATGTATAAACAACTTGCTATTGTAACTTTCTTACAAATGTTGGTATCCCTTCTTTTATCAATATACTTTGTGAACTTTTTCTTTGAAGAAAACAAAGCTGAAGGGCGTATATTTGGTGTCTTTTTTATTGACCTTATTCTCGGTTGCGCGTTATGTATTTATGCTTTTGTATATGGGCGCTGCTATGTAAATATGAAATTCTGGGCATTTGGTATTAAGTACTCAACACCATTTATACTGGGCAGCTTGAGTTACATAATTAATGGACAGTTCGATCGATTATTGATCAATGAATATTTGGGAGCAGCAGAGGCTGGAATTTATAGTTTTTCATACTCAATCGGCATGTTACTTCTCACATTAGCAATTGCAGTAAAGCAGGCTTTAAACCCTTGGGTTTATGAACAGCTAGATAATGGCCAAAAAACACCAGTAAAAGTTGTCTATAAGCATTACATTATCGTATTTAGCTTATTAGCCGTTATTATGTTACATGCGACCCCTGAGTTGATAACCTTGTTGTCAAAAGAATCGTATTGGGATGGGCTATCAATTCTACCTTGGATAGTTTTAGCTGCATACATTCAAGTGTTAATACTTAATGAATCTGAAACACAGATGTTTTTGAAAAAAACACTGGTGAATTCAAGTGTCGTTGTGGTTGGAGCAATACTTAATATTGTCTTAAATTATATGTTTATTCCTAAATATGGCTCAATGGGGGCTGTTGTGACAACTGTTGTTACTTATGCCTTTATGTTGGTATTGCTATTATTGATAAATATAAATGTCCTTCACTTTAAATTAGTGAGTAATAGGGTGTATCTAATGTCATTGATTTATATTCTAGCGTCGACAACTATTTTCTTCTTGGTAAAAGATTCTTTAGTAATGAGGTTTGTTCTAATCATTTTTAATCTTTCCCTTCTATTTCTTTATTATATGAAAAAGAAAAAAACGTCACAGAAAGCTCTTTGCTAAAGAATGTTTTTATAAAGTACTAAGCAATATTATATAGAGAACTCATCACCTACCCAGGTGAAGCTCAATTGACAAATTGAAATAAACTCGGAAGATGGAACCCTTTAAATGAGTGTGAATATTAGATGAATAAAACTAAAGTCATTTGCTTAACTCCAATAAAAAACGAAGCTTGGATTTTAGATAAATTTTTAGCTGCTACTAGCTTGTGGGCTGACCACATAATTATAGCCGATCAGATGTCTGATGATGGCTCAAGAGAAATAGCAAAGAAATACCCTAAAGTTATTTTAATTGATAATAAGAGTAAGGTATTTAATGAGCCTGAAAGGCAAAAACTTTTAATAGAAGAGTCTAGAAAGATAGAAGGAAAAAAATTACTAATAGCACTAGATGCAGATGAGTTTATATCAGGTAATGCGTTCTCAACCGAAGAGTGGGCTAGTATGCTATCTGCGGATCCCGGAACTGTGTTTAAATTTAAGTGGCCTTTTATTGCTAGTAATTTCAAACAGTATTGGGCGGGTGCAGATGCCAATATGCCTTTCGCGTATATGGATGATGGTGCTGAACATACAGGAAGGGCTATTCATAGTACGCGAATTCCTTCACCTAAAGCCAGTCCGACAAGAAAACTTAATGACTTTGTTGTGATGCACTATCAATTTACAGACTGGCAAAGGATGGAGAGTAAGCACCGCTGGTATCAGTGCTTTGAGCGGATTCAGTTCCCAGAAAAGTCGGTTATTGAAATATTTAGAAGGTATAACCATATGTATCAAATCAGTGAACAAGATAAAAGGAATGTTCCTGCCAAGTGGTTTAGTTTCTATTCTGAAAATGGGGTTGATATTTCCTCTGTCGAAATTAGTGGAAATTACTACTGGGATAAAGAGGTAGAACATTTCATTAAAGAGTATGGTCAACGCTACTTTAAATATATGGACTTAAAAGAAAATAACAATTTGTTGTTAGCATACTTGAGAGCAACACGAGAGTGGAAATATTCCATTTTAGAAAAGGCTTTTGATAAATATTTAGGTGGAATAAGATGAACCCTAAGTTTACAGTTGTAACCGTTTCTTATAATAGTGAAAGTACTATTGAACAAACTATCTTGTCAGTTCTTAATCAATCTTTTAAAAACTTTGAATACTTGATTATAGATGGTGGTTCCAGTGATTCAACTGTCGAAATAATAAAAAGGTACGAAGGACGTTTTGAAGGGCGCCTCAGATGGGTTTCGGAGTCTGATCAGGGTATATATTATGCAATGAATAAAGGAATTGATATGTCTACGGGACAATATATCGGTTTACTTAATAGCGATGATTGGTATGAACCAGACGCCTTAGAAACGGTAGAAAAAAGTATAAAAGGCAATGAAGATGTCCTTTATGGTATGTTAAATGTTTGGGATGACGAAAAATTAAAGTATGTATATGCAAATTATGTCGATAAAATCCCTGAGGAGTCTTTAGCTCACCCTTCTTCTTTTATCTCACAAGAGTGCTATTCTAAGTTTGGAAAGTATACGACTGAGTTTCGTAGTACATCAGATTATGAGTTCTTTTTACGTTTATACCATGCTGGGTGTAGCTTCAAATTTGTTAATGGTATTTTAGCTAATTTTCGATGTGGAGGAATGTCAGCAGGAACACTCGGATATTTTGAAACATTACAGATAAGGTATAAACATGGCTATATTTCAAAACAACAATATTGGAAGCTTGTTCTAATTCGTAAGATGAAAAACTTGTTGAGTAAAGTAAAACAGTGTTTAACCAAATAGATAAAATGATAGCAGGTCAATAACGAATGAAGAGGGTTCTTATAGTCTCAAACGAATATCCACCTATTGTTGGTGGTGCGGGGATATATTTAGCAAATCTTGTGAATAACATTGATTTAACGCGCCATAAAGTGACTCTAATTATTCCTGAAGGGTGTTGTGCCAAGGTAGATGATAATCTTGAGGTGATAGAGGTTAAAGAAATTAAAGGACTATCTTTATTCAGTTATTATTTGAAGATAAAAGAGTTAAATTTAGAGCTGTTTTCAAAAATTATTGTTAATGATCCTAGTACTGCTTTTATCTTTACACTAATGCTAAAAGAACATAGAGCAAAACAAGTTGTATTTTTACATGGGCTTGAACCTGAGTATATTTTTCAATCACCAAGACCTTTATACCAACTTTTACAGTTTGGTAAAAAGTACTTAAATTATTTAAATCAGGTTGAAAAGGTCGTTTTTGTTAGTCATGACCTAGAAAATAAGTTTAACCAAATTGTTGGAATTTCAAAGTTAAGTAATAGTTTACAACTATCTCCGTGTGTAAACAGAGATGATTTCCTTTGCCCTGAACTTGCTCCTACCTGCCTTTCATCAACGGAAATTTCAGAAATTAACAATAGTGAGTTTATTTTATCGGTTTCAAGAATAGAGAAACTAAAAGGGTATTCAAAGCTATTGAAGGCAGTTACCCCTCTACTTAAAAAAGACCCCAAGCTAAAATGGGTTGTCATTGGTACAGGGGCATATTTACCTACATTAAAGAGGTTAGTTAGTGAGGCTGGGGTTATTAATCAAGTGATAATACTTGATGAACTACCGAGAAAGAACTTAAGTTACTTTTATTCTAGAGCAAGTGTTTTTATCTTGCTTTCAGAGTATAGAGAATCATTTGGCTTGGTATACTTGGAAGCGTTGAGCTTTGGCTGCAACACAATAGGTAATGATTATGGTGGTGTAAGTGAAATATTGATAGACCAAGGAGGTCTAGTCGCGCGAACATCGTCTGTTAATGAAGTAATGTGCGAAGTTAGTAAACACCTAAATGGTAAGCCTGTTGCTGCAAGAGACTTTCATGAAGTACAGAGATACTCAAAAACTCAATTTAGTGAAAAAGTAGAGTTAATATTGTGATAAAACCTTTATTGAAAATATTAAATGAAGACGCATATCGATATACAGGGAAAAACAAAACAATTCTTCATTGTTATAGGTACTTTCCCGGCTATAAATATTCTTTTTGGTTGCGGTGTACACAATACTTTAGTAGGAACAAACGTTCGATAGGTTTTATTTTTTCACGCATCTTATTATCTCGATATAAATATAAATTTGCTATTGATATTCCTTATACAACTCAGATAGGTTCCGGGCTCTATATTGGACATTTTTCTGGAATTTTTATTTCGTCAGATGCTGTCATCGGAAAAAACTTCAATATTTCACAGTGTGTCACAATAGGCAGTGCTTCCCGTGGTGAGAAGAATGGAACGCCTGTTATAGGAGATAGCGTATACATAGCCCCAGGCGCTAAAGTGTTTGGAGCTATTGTTATCGAAAGTAACGTTGCTATCGGAGCTAATGCCGTTGTTTCTAGTGATGTTTCACAAAACTCTGTCGTGGTTGGTATTCCTGCTAGTACTATATCGAATAACGGTTCCCGAGGGTATTGTGTAAATGAAGTTTGAACCAAAAGTTTGTTTTTTTATGCCATCGTTAGATGGCGGTGGTGCTGAAAAGGTGACAATAAACATCTTTAATGAGCTCAATTTACGTGGTATAGATGTGGAGCTCGTCGTTCTAAATGATGAGGGCCCTCTAAAAGAATTTATCCAATTTAAAGAACGGATGAAAGTCATACCTGCCAAATCACTTATTTGGGGCTTTTTTGATATTGCGAAGTTCTTTAAGAAAGATAAATATTTAATCTTTTCTATTATGACACAGCCTTCACTCTTGATGTTGTTAATTAAAGTATTGTTTTTAAAGCAGAGCCAGATTGTTGTAGTCGAACACAGCAGCTTTCTAAATTGGAAAGCAATATATGGTGAGACTAAATTTAATATTTATAAATTTCTAATAAAAAAACTTTACCCAAGATCGTCAAGCATTATTACAGTATCAAATAAAATGATTTCTGACTTTACTTCTATAATTGGAAGCAATTCCGTTGAAATTAACTGTATATATAACCCAATTGATCTAGAGGGAATTCGAAGATTAGCGAAAGTGCCTATCCCAAGTAAATTTCCCGACAACAAGAAAGAAAAAAAATTAGTATTTGTTGGTCGTTTATCGAAGGAGAAGAATTTAGGCTTTTTAATTGAAACAATTGCTACTATTCCTAGCTCATATTCATTGTGCTTAGATATAATAGGAACGGGTTCTGAAGAAGCATTTTTAAAAGATAAAGTAAAACAATTGCAGATAGAGAATACAGTCCGCTTTTTAGGCTTTCAATCGAATCCGTACCAGTACTTAAAAGATGCCGACGCCCTTGTTCTCACTTCGAAAGTAGAAGGATTTCCGAGTGTTTTAATTGAAGCAATGGCTTTAGGTATTCCTCTTATTTCAACAGATTGCCATACGGGCCCATCTGAAATCATTATTGACGATTCACTAGGAGAGTTAGTTGTTGTTAATGATAAAGAAGCCCTTAGTAAAGCAATCGTCAAAGTACTCTTTGAGCGTTCGTACTCTTCGAACGCGATAAGGCACAGCGCTAATAGGTTTTTAATAGATAAAAGTATTGAAGATTATATTTGTTTAATAAATAGGCATATTAAAAAATAATGAAGACAGTTTTACACTTTATCCACTCCCTTGATATTGGCGGTGGCTCAATGCATGTTGATAAGTTGACTAGCGATTTATGCCATGATTATAGACATATTGTTTTAGGGTGTTCTGGTAGTTATGAGAAGCATTTAAGAGATAAATTAGGAAACGACCTATATTGTGGTGATTGGCTGACAACGCCGTTTATTCTTTTAAAGTTGATTTTGACAAAAAAGCTGGATGTTATCCATTTCCATGGAAGAATGGCTGGGGTTATAGGTAGGTTGATGTCTTCATTCTCTAGTGTGAAGAAAGTCTATACGATACACGGTTTTAGTTTTGAAAGTGATGGCACCTTTAAAAAAATGCTATTTATTTTGTTTGAGCGCTTACTCGCATATTCGACAGATACAATTATCTTTGTATCTAGAGATGAGAGGAAATTATTTCATAAAGTGGTGTCTAGCAAGCATATAAAAAAAGAAAGAATTGTTTTTAATTATCTCAACAGCGAACACAATATTGGAAGTATAAAGAGAGACATTACAGCGCGAGATACTATTAAGGCAATCTATGTAGGAAGAATGTCTAAAGAGAAAGGTGTTGATATATTATTACAAGCGATTAAGAACGTTAACTGCCCAAATTTATCATTAGATTTAATCGGTGAGGGGCCTTATTTGGAGGAGTTTAAACGGCTATCTCGTGAGCTAGAGCTTGACCAGTGCATATTTCATGGTGCTGTTGCAAATGCAAGTCAACTACTTTCTGATTATGATTTTTTATTTATCCCATCTAGATATGAGGGAATGCCTTATATTATGATTGAAGGGGTAACCGTCGGTATTCCAATTGTATGTACTCCAGCGAGAGGGATAAAAGAGTTTTTAAATCGAGACAATAGTTATATTGCAGATGAGCTATCGGTCGCTTCATTAACATCAGCGACAAAAGTAATTACTAAAGACTTTAGAGAAAACCCTAAAGCTATAGCCTCAAAGTTACTGAGTTCTTCAAAACTGCTTTCGTGTGAGTTCAATAAAGATGCGCAACTAAAAAAGTTGAAAGATATTTATAACTAATGCATTGGTTTTTAGTTTTTCCTAAGTTAAGCATTGGCGGTCAATCGGGGATATTGATCGGCGAATTATTCTTAGTTCTTATATTGGCGAGATCCATTCTTTTTCAAACATATAAACTTAGAATGAATGTTGAGATCAAGCTTATTGCCTGTTTAGCGTTCTACTATTTTGTGTTGTCTAACTTTAGTTTTTATACAGAAGGTATTGTATTAGGAGGAATAATATACTTTTGTAAAATTTTTCTTATTATTCTAGGGTATGGCTTGATAACACCTATTTCTAATCAGCCCTACGATAATTTGAATAAGTTTATTATTAAACCGTATTTTATACTTTGTTCTATATCGCTTGTTATTTTCATTGCTTATAAAATAATTTTGAATCCAAGTGTCGGTGAGATACTGTGGGGCTACTCGTTAGGCGCTCGGCTAATTCCTATGTTTGGCTTAGGGTTAGATGTCATTAATTTTTCTCTAGCTCCTATAGGTGGAGGCTCAGGTAACTTACTTGGCTCTTTTTCATTAATAACATTAATTGTTATCTGTAATGCCAAATCAATTGATAAAAGGTATTTACTAATAGGGGCAATTTTTTTGTTTGTTTTCCTTGCTCTATCAAGAAGCTCCTTAATAACACTTACTTTATACATGGTCTACTTTTTTTTGTTCAAGAAGAGAAAGATCATAACACTATTATTAATTTCAACCCTTGTTGTTACTGTTCTGGCGATGTTTGGAGAGCAAATTAGTTTAGTTAACCGTTTAACTGACACCGTCACTAGCAAAGGTCTTGATGCCTCTTCCATGGGCCGGGTAATTAACTATATCGATGGGTTTAAAGCTTGGGCTGCGAGTCCATGGAGTGTCATTTGGGGTATTGGTAGTGATGAATCATTATTGCTTGAAAAAGTGCATGCACCATTAATAGAATCGTTTTACCTTGGTCTCCTATATTCAGGTGGCTTGATCAGTATACTGTTTATTTTTCTTTTTATGACCTTAATATTCTGCAAGCGGAATAATAATATTTATTATCGATATTTATTTGAATATATAGTGTTTCAATCAATTATTCAGTGGACATTAGCTGGTGGTGATTTTTGGGGACCTGTAAATATGTATATACTTATTGTATTTTTAGCGCTTGGCCAACAACAAAAACTACGTAAAAAGTGCCAAGGTATTTAGAGGGAAAATTTTGAAAGTATTACAAGTTGGAAAATTTTATCATCCTGTTTCTGGTGGTGTTGAGTCTGTAACCTTTGATATTACTGAACTGCTTAACCAAAAGGACATAGTGTGTGATGTGCTTTGTACCGACGATGGAAATAACACGCGAACAGATATAATAAATGGCTATAAAGTCTTTAGGGCTGGGGCATGCTTTCATGTGCAGTCTACGTCTCTTTCCATTGACTATATAAAACTTTTGCGTCAGCACATTTTAAATTACGATATCCTTCATGTTCACTTACCTAACCCGTTAGCAACAATTGCTTTACTTTTTGCAAAGCTTGAAGGGAAAAAGATAGTGCTACATTGGCATAGTGATATAATAAAACAAAAAAAATTGCTTACTCTTTACAAGCCGTTTGAAACGTGGATGCTAAAAAGAGCGGACGCGATTATTGGCACTAGCCCAGTCTATGTAGATTGCTCAGAAGCGTTATCTCCTGTTAGAGCCAAGTGTGTCGACATCCCTATAGGAATTGATGATGGTTTACTAGAAGCTGATTTAACTAAAGTTCAAGAAATAAAGCATCGGTATTCGGAAAAAAAGATTATCTTCTCTCTAGGCCGTTTGGTGTATTACAAGGGGTTTGAGTATCTCATTTCTGCAGCGAAAGAGCTTTCTGATGAATACGTCATAGTTATTGGAGGAACTGGGCCATTAGAAGCAAAGTTAAAACAACAGATCATCTCTTTAGGTTTACAAGAGCGAGTTTATTTGACTGGTCGAATCGAGAATGAAGATTTAGGAAGTTATTTTGAGGCTTGCTCATTATTTTGTTTACCGTCAATAATGAAATCAGAAGCGTTTGGTGTTGTACAACTAGAAGCTATGAGTTTTTCTAAACCCATTATTGCGACCAATATTGAAGGTTCTGGTACAAGTTGGGTAAACGAACAAGGGACAAGTGGCTTAAACGTTCGTGTAAAGGATCCCCAAGCATTGGCACAAGCAATTGAAAATGTTCTTGGTGACGATGAGCAGTATGAATTTTTCTGTAGGCAGGCACGAGAACGATTTGAGCAATCATTCAGAAGAGAAACAATGGTTGATAAAATAATTTCGTTATATGGAAAAATATGACAATTATGAAGTTGTTATCTGCTCTTAATAAGTATAAAAAACGTGCTCTATATAGATAACAAAAAGCGGCGTCTTTCTTAAGTAATGTTATTTGAGCGACAGTGTGCCATTACGCCACCTTGAAATGAGAAAACGACATACGAGATGAGGACTTAAATAACTTTAGCTTAATTAGAAAGTTAATTAATGGTGAGATAAATTATTGCACTTGGTATTTTCTCTGTTGGAAGCTCTAAGGAGTATCATTTAATAACTAGAGTTTCACTTGGGGTGAGGCTTGGATGGGAATAGGTCGAACGAGAGCTAGGAAATGTAATGAATAAGCTATTTTATAGCACTTTTATAATACTGTATTATGATACTTCAAAAGAAATGTAGGAAGTCAGGAATGTCAAAAAAGATAGCCTTAATAACAGGCGTTACAGGTCAAGATGGATCTTATTTAGCAGAGTTTCTGCTAGAAAAAGGGTATGAAGTTCACGGTATTAAACGGCGTGCCTCAAGTTTTAATACTGAGCGTATTGATCATATTTATCAAGATAGCCATGAAGAAAATCCAAGTTTTTTCCTGCATTATGGTGATTTAACGGATACGTCGAACTTAACTCGTATCCTAAAAGAAGTTCAGCCTGACGAAGTCTATAACCTAGGTGCGCAAAGCCATGTTGCAGTGTCGTTTGAAGCGCCAGAATATACTGCCGATGTAGATGCGATTGGTACTCTTCGTTTACTTGAAGCAATTCGCTTTTTGGGCCTTGAGAAAAAGACAAAATTCTATCAGGCATCGACTTCAGAGCTTTATGGTGAAGTACAAGAAATCCCGCAAAAAGAGACTACGCCTTTTCACCCGCGTTCACCTTATGCTGTTGCTAAAATGTATGCTTACTGGATCGCTGTAAACTACCGTGAATCTTACGGTATGTACGCGTGTAACGGTATCTTGTTTAATCACGAATCACCGCGCCGTGGTGAAACCTTTGTAACACGTAAGATTACCCGTGCTTTAGCAAATATTTCGCAAGGGTTAGAGAAGTGCTTATACCTTGGTAATATGGATGCATTACGTGACTGGGGTCATGCAAAAGACTACGTACGCATGCAGTGGATGATGTTGCAACAAGATGTAGCCGAAGACTTTGTTATTGCAACAGGTAAACAAATTTCAGTACGTGAATTTGTTAAGCTTTCAGCGAAAGAGCTTGGTGTAACACTTGAGTTTAGTGGTGTTGGTATCGATGAAATTGCAACCGTTGTAGCAATTGAAGGCGACAATGCACAGGCGCTTAACGTAGGTGATGTCATTGTACGTGTCGACCCTCGTTACTTCCGCCCAGCAGAAGTTGAAACACTTCTTGGTGACCCAACAAAAGCAAAAGAAAAGTTGGGTTGGGTACCGGAAATTACCGTAGAAGAAATGTGTGCTGAAATGGTGCAGAATGATTTAGCAAAAGCAAAACAGCACGCGATTTTGAAAGAGCACGGTTACGACGTAAGTGTTTCTGTAGAGTAATCAAATAAAGACATTAGCATAGTAGCGTTCAAGTTTATTGCTTGAGCGCTATTTTTTTGATAATAGGATATTAAAATGAAACGCGTATTTGTTGCTGGCCATCGTGGAATGGTTGGTTCGGCTATTGTTCGTCAATTAGCACAACAAGGTGATGTAACCGTTATTACTCGTACACGTAGTGAACTTAATCTACTTGATACAAACGCCGTTAAATGTTTTTTTGAAACTGAAAATATTGATCAAGTTTATTTAGCTGCCGCTAAAGTGGGTGGTATTGTTGCCAATAACACTTACCCTGCAGAGTTTATTTTTGAGAACTTAACCATTCAAAACAATATTATTCATAGTGCACATCTAGCTGGCGTGAATGATTTATTGTTTTTAGGTTCTAGCTGTATTTACCCTAAATTTGCTGAACAACCGATGACCGAATCAGCGTTGTTAACGGGTATCTTAGAGCCAACTAACGAGCCCTATGCAATTGCAAAAATTGCAGGCATTAAAATGTGCGAGTCATACAATCGTCAGTATGGCCGTAACTATCGTTCAGTGATGCCAACGAACCTTTACGGTGAAAATGACAACTTCCATCCAGAAAATTCCCATGTCATTCCAGCCTTGCTACGTCGCTTTCACGAAGCAAAGCTCAATGGCGATGCAGAAGTCATTGCTTGGGGTACGGGTAAACCAATGCGTGAGTTTTTGCACGTTAATGATATGGCTGCAGCATCCATTCATGTGATGAACTTAGATGATGCGACTTACGAAGACAATACACAGGAAATGTTAAGCCACATTAATGTGGGCACAGGCGTTGATTGTACTATTCGTGAATTGGTAGAAACAGTAGCGAAAGTTGTTGGCTTTGAAGGCGACATTACGTTTGATACCACTAAGCCAGATGGCACCCCTCGTAAATTAATGGATGTGTCGCGTCTTAAATCACTTGGTTGGGAATACAGTATTTCGCTAGAAGACGGTTTACGCACAACTTATCAATGGTTTTTAGCTAACCTAGATAACTTTAGAAAATAAGTTATGTTTTTAAATAAAGAGACGTTTTCAACTGTAATAAAAAGCACGCCGCTTGTATCAATTGACCTTGTAGTAATTAATCAAGAAGGGCAAGCCTTATTGGGGGAACGACTTAATCGCCCGGCAAAAAACTTTTGGTTTGTACCAGGTGGTCGTATACAAAAAGACGAAGCGTTAGCTGATGCATTTAAGCGCTTAACGCTTGAAGAACTTGGCCAGCAATTTTCAATAGATGAAGCTGAGTTACTAGGGCCATACGATCATTTTTATGAAGATAATGTATTTGGTGAAGAGTTTCGTACGCATTATGTCGCAATAGCATACGTGCTTAAACTAACACAGCCACTTGATAAACTGCCTATGGATGTACAACATGGTGCATACCAGTGGTTTGATATTGAAACGCTTGCAAGCTCAAATAACGTACATACGCATTCTAAATGGTACTTTGAAGCCCTGAGCAAATAAGGATTTAAAAAGGAGTTAATATGATTTTACCAGTAATTATGGCCGGAGGCTCGGGCACTCGATTATGGCCGATGTCACGTGGCAATTACCCGAAGCAGTTTTTAGCATTGCATGGTGACTTAACCATGCTTCAACAAACAATCTCACGCTTAAACGGTATTGAGCATAAACCCGCAATGCTTATTTGTAACGAAGAGCATCGCTTTATCGCAGCAGAACAAGTTCGCCAGCTGGATGTTGAACACAGTGGTATTTTTTTAGAGCCAGTAGGGCGTAACACTGCACCAGCAATTGCATTGGCTGCATTTAAAGCCGTTGAGCAACGACAAGACTCATTATTACTTGTACTTGCGGCAGACCATGTGATTAACGATGAGGCTTCATTTCAGCAAAGTGTTGCTAATGCCACAAAACTTGCAAAACAGGGTAAGTTAGTGACCTTTGGTATTGTCGGTGATAAACCTGAAACAGGTTATGGCTATATTAAACGTGGTACGCAAATTGATAGTAGTGATGCCTATGTTGTCGATAGCTTTGTAGAAAAGCCAAACCTTGAAACCGCAAAAGAATACATGGCGACCGGTGAATATTACTGGAACAGCGGTATGTTTATGTTTAAAGCTAGCCGTTATTTAGAAGAACTAAAAGCACATCGTCCTGACATCTATGCTGCTTGTGCAAAAGCAATTGCGGTTCAAAGTGCAGATATGGACTTTGTGCGTGTTGATAAAGCTGCCTTTGAAGCTTGCCCTGATGAATCAATAGACTACGCTGTAATGGAGAAAACTCAAGATGCAGTGGTAATCCCTATGGACGCGGGCTGGAACGATGTGGGCGGTTTTTCTGCACTGTGGGAAGTGTCAAATAAGGATGGCAACGGCAATGCTCTTTTTGGTGACGTAAAAGCGGTTGATACAAAAAACAGCTTGGTATTTGGCGATAAGCAGCTAATTGCTACCGTTGGGGTAGAAGATCTTGTGGTTATTAATACCAAAGATGCAATTTTAGTGGCGCATAAAGATAAGTCACAAGAAGTAAAACAGATTGTTAATCAGCTTAAAACCGAAAAGCGTAGTGAAGTAACTTTTCACCGAGAAGTATACCGACCTTGGGGCAAGTATGACTCAATCGACAATGGTGATCGTTTTCAGGTTAAACGTATTACGGTTAAACCAGGTGCTAAGTTATCGGTACAAATGCATCATCACCGTGCAGAACATTGGATTGTGGTATCAGGAACTGCAAAGGTCCAAATTGATGATACCGAGCAGTATGTAACCGAGAATGAGTCCGTTTATATTCCAATTACGGCTGTACATGCACTAGAGAATCCTGGAACGGTAGACCTTGAGTTGATCGAGGTACAATCAGGGTCTTATTTAGGAGAAGACGATATTGTGCGTTTTGAGGACCGTTATGGCAGAGTGGAAGGTCAAAAATGATAAATCCCCTAAATTCGAATCAGGTACTTGCACAAAGTGGTGTGGCGTTTGGCACTAGTGGTGCTAGAGGGCTCGTTAGCCAATTTACACCTGATGTATGTGCTGCGTTTACTAATGCTTTTACTCAGGTCATGTCGGCGAATTATCCATTGACTCAACTGGCGTTAGCTATTGATAATCGTCCGAGTAGCTATGCTATGGCAATGGCGTGTGCCCAAGCACTTGCTGAGCAAGGAGTCGAAGCGGTGTTTTATGGTGTATTACCAACGCCAGCGCTGGCTTATGTCGCTATGGAGCAGAACATTCCTTGTATTATGGTCACTGGGAGCCATATACCCTTTGATCGCAATGGTTTAAAGTTTTATCGACCTGGTGGTGAAATTACTAAGACCGATGAGCACGCTATTTTAACTGCAGATGTTGATTTTAAGTCATTAGGAGAATTGCCTAGGCTAGAGAGTCTTGTTGAGGCAGGGAAGCGTTACATCAAACGTTATAGTAGTTTATTCGCTGGTCAATGGTTAGCGGGTAAACGGATTGGTGTTTACGAACACTCTAGCTCTGGACGAGATTTATACGCAGATTTGTTTACGGAGCTAGGCGCACAAGTTGTATCTCTTGAACGTAGCGATGAGTTTGTACCTATCGATACTGAAGCCGTGTCAGAAGAAGACAAAGCTAAAGCTAAAGCATGGTCAAAAGAATACGGGTTGGATGCGATTTTTTCGACGGATGGTGATGGTGACCGCCCATTAGTGGCTGATGAAAAAGGTGAATGGCTGAGAGGGGACATACTTGGGCTATTATGCGCTAAAGAGTTGAGTATTGATGCGTTAGCTGTTCCTGTCAGTTGTAATACTGCAATTGAGTTAAGTGATGAGTTTACTTATGTATCAAGAACTCGTATTGGTTCACCTTATGTGATTGCTGAATTTGATAGTTTGGCTAATGAGTATAAAAATATAGCTGGCTTTGAAGCCAACGGTGGGTTCTTATTAGGTAGTGATGTTGAGATTAATGGCAACACCTTAGCTGCGCTTCCAACTCGAGATGCGCTATTACCTGCATTGATGTTGTTATCTCTTGCTAAAGAGAAGACCATATCGGAAATTGTAGAAGCATTACCTCAACGTTTTACTTTCAGTGATCGCATAAAAGATTTCGAAACAGCACGTAGTCAGGCGATTATCGCAAAAGGGCTTGAAGCGCCTGAGCAATTGTTATTATCGTTAGGTTTTGAGGGTATCTCAATTTCAAATGTCGATGACACAGATGGCTTACGAATTACTTTAGAGGATAATCGCATAGTTCATTTACGCCCTTCAGGAAACGCTCCAGAATTACGTTGCTATGCTGAAGCAGACAATACCGACGCTGCTAAGGGGATCGTTGTAAAGGCGCTAGCGAATGTTGTTAACCTCTAAATGACTCATATTGCTCAATGATTCATTGAAAGGCTCGACAACAAGAGCCTTGAACCCCCTTTAGCTGTAAAATAATGTATTAGAGAGGGAAACTCTCTAAGCTTTATCAAAAAAGTAATAGTAAGAGTCTAATAACATGTCAAAAATTACAAAAGCCGTTATCCCTGTCGCTGGCCTTGGTACAAGAATGCTCCCTGCGACAAAAGCAATTCCAAAAGAAATGCTGCCGATTGTCGATAAACCTCTTATTCAATATATCGTGAATGAATGTGTAGCTGCTGGGATCAAAGAAATCGTACTAGTGACCCACTCGTCAAAGAACGCTATTGAAAACCATTTTGATAAATCATTTGAATTAGAAACGACGCTAGAAAAGCGTGTAAAGCGTCAAATTTTAGAAGAAGTGCAAGCGATTTGTCCTAAAGGGGTAACGATTATGCATGTTCGTCAAGGTGAAGCAAAAGGGCTTGGACATGCGGTACTGAAAGCCAGGCCGATTGTTGGCAATGAACCCTTCGTTGTTGTGTTACCTGACGTGATCTTAGATGAATATCAAGCAAACTTAAAAAAAGAAAACCTAACAACCATGCTACAACGCTTTGAACAAAACCAAGCGAGTCAAGTTATGGTAGAGCCTGTACCTCATGAACAGGTGAGTAATTACGGTGTGGTTGATTGTGACGGTCTGCAATTATCACCAGGGCAATCGATTGCGATGAGTGCTATCGTTGAAAAACCAGCCGTTGAAGAAGCTCCTTCTAATTTAGCTGTGGTCGGACGCTACGTTTTATCTGCACAAATCTGGGACTTATTAGAATTCACACCACCTGGTGCAGGTGATGAAATCCAATTAACAGATGCTATTGCCAGTTTAATGAAAGTTGAAGCGGTAGAAGCGTTTCATATGACTGGAAAGTCTCATGACTGTGGCAGCAAATTAGGCTATATGAATGCATGCGTTGAGTATGGCCTAAGAGACGAACACTTAGGACCGAGCTTTAAAGCATCGTTAGAAAAGCTATTATCGAGTATGGATAGCTAGTGTTACTACATTCAAACAAGCTAGCATTAATGCTCTTTAAATAACGATCATTAACGCCAACAATTTAATCACTTAAAGACAGTAAACGGGAATAACATGGCAGTTTTTGTGACAGGCGGTGCAGGATATATCGGCACGCATACCATAGTCGAGCTCTTAGAAAATAATGAACAAGTTGTGGTACTCGACAACCTAAGTAACTCCAGTGAAGAGTCTCTGAAACGCGTGACAATGATTACGGGAAAAACAGTTGATTTTTATCAAGGTGATATCTTAGATAGTGACTTACTAGATAACATTTTTACCACCCATGAAATTAGTGCAGTGATACATTTTGCTGGCCTAAAAGCAGTAGGTGAATCAGTTGAACAGCCATTGAAGTATTATAAGAATAATGTCGCAGGAACGGTCATTTTGTGTCAGGCAATGGGCAAAGCCAATATTAAAAATATTGTGTTTAGTTCATCGGCAACGGTCTATGGCGACCCGGCAAGTTTACCAATCAAAGAAGACTTCCCGACAGGAGCCACCAACCCTTACGGGCAATCAAAATTAATGGTTGAGCATATATTAACAGACTTGGCTAATTCGGACCCAAGCTGGAACATTGCCGTTCTTCGCTATTTTAATCCGGTTGGAGCGCATGAAAGTGGCTTGATTGGTGAAGATCCAAATGATATCCCAAACAATCTAATGCCATTTATTGCTCAAGTTGCCGTCGGTAAACGCGAACAATTAAGCGTGTTTGGTAATGATTATGATACCCATGATGGCACAGGGGTGAGGGATTATATACACGTTGTTGATCTAGCCAAAGGGCATTTAAGAGCACTGGAAAAACTAAATACAGCCCCAGGTCTAGTGACATATAACCTCGGTACAGGCCAAGGTTATAGCGTACTTGATATGATTCAGGCATTCGAAAAGGCCAGCGAACAAACTATACCATATCAAATCGTCGCTCGACGCCCAGGGGACATCGCAGTATGTTATGCTGCGCCTGAAAAAGCTAAGCAAGAACTCAATTGGCAAGCAACCCATTCAATCGATGATATGGCTCAGAGCAGCTGGAAGTGGCAATCATCAAACCCAAATGGTTATGAGTCCTAGGGTACCATAGTTAACCCTCTAAGTTTTTGCTCTATAGGGACTTTGTCCGGGTTCGCTACCTTTTTCTGTCGTCCTGACACGCTCCTAGTCAGGACCTCATGATGTTTTCCTCGTCATTATGCCACGCTTTTAACCAGAATCTTTTAGATGGTTAAAATGCAGGGAAAAGGCCATGGATAAAAACACCACTAGGGCGGCACACTAGTTCGTCATTCTGGAGTGCTTCTATCCAGAATCTCACTTTTATATTTAAAGTATTAAGTTCAACTCAAAAAAACAAACAAAAACACAGCAATAAACTAGACTTAAATTACATACCAAAGTGACTCAAACTGAGGGAGTAATGATGAGTCGAATTGACATTGTAACAGCAGAGTTGAAGGTGACGCCAAAGACTTGGCTAATCACAGGTGTAGCAGGGTTCATCGGCTCAAATCTGTTAGAAGCATTATTAGCGTTGAACCAACGGGTCATAGGCTTAGATAATTTTTCAACTGGCTTTCAACGAAATTTAGATGAAGTCAAGACATCAGTGACAAAACAACAATGGTCACAGTTTACCTTTATTGAAGGCGATATTAGAGAATTTAAAGACTGTGAAGCAGCATTACAAGGTGTTGATTACGTCCTTCACCAAGCTGCACTAGGTTCAGTTCCACGTTCAATTGAAACCCCCTTGATAACCAATGCGTCAAATATAGACGGTTTTCTAAATATGCTTGAGGCTGCAAAAAAAGCGCAGGTTAAAAGCTTTACCTATGCGGCAAGCAGCTCAACCTATGGCGACTCAGCTGAACTTCCCAAAACAGAAGGTGTAATAGGCAAGCCCTTATCGCCCGAAGCAGTCACTAAATATGTTAATGAATTATATGCCAGCGTGTATGCAAGAACCTATGGCTTTAAATCGATTGGATTAAGATATTTTAACGTCTTTGGCAAAAGACAAGACCCGAATGGCGCTTATGCTGCAGTGATCCCTTTATGGACTGCTGCGATTATTAATGGCAACGATGTTTTTATTAATGGCGATGGGGAAACAAGCAGGGATTTTTGCTTTATTGAAAACACGATACAAATGAACCTACTAGCTGCAACCGCTGAAGATGAATTTAAAGATGAAGTTTACAATGTAGCATTAGGTGATCGCACAACATTAAATGAATTATATGATTCCATTTGCAGTGCATTAGCAACATGTGACGTTAAGTGCGATAGTGAATTGACATATCGAGAATTCAGAGTTGGCGATATTAGGCACTCCCAAGCTGATATCACCAAAGCGCAGCAAAATTTAGGCTATGATCCGAAATATAAAGCTCGGCAGGGGATTGAACAAGCAATGCCCTGGTACTGCCAATTTTTTAATACAGATAAAACATCATAGGCCTCACCCGACGAACGTCGTTTTAGCCCCATCGCCGTCGTTCCGGAAGTCCTTTATCCAGAATTTAGAACATAGTTCGAAAAACCTGGGTAAAAACACCACTAGGGCGATACTAGTTCGTCGTTCTGGAGTGCTTCTATCCAGAATCTCTTATTACATCAAAGTGACCCCTTAAGTTAGCCCCACTCAAGAAGACAATAAAGCGTCAACTATCTTGAAAAGCACCGTTAACGTGAATTTAAATTCGTAAATCCTTGCCTTTTAGACGCTCAAATCACCCTAGACAATACCAGCTATATTGCGTATCATTCTGCGCGAATGTGGCTTTAAGATTTGAGTGATGGGTAGTATAGCTACAATCTTTTACTTGAAAAATAACCGATTAACGGTTCAGGTTTTTATAACTTAAAGAAGTTTATATTAAATATCAAAGGATTGGATGTTCTTCAGGCAATTAACTTGTCAAAACAATTCTTCCTGGTTTTTATCTCAAACTTTCTAACTTAAGCTATTTAACGTTTTATCGGTGAAATCGCTTTATCCCTTAAAACCCTTCCACATTATAAAAATATTTTTGTTAAAAGAATAAACAATGACAATACGTGTAAATTGAGCTTTTGGGAGCAATAACCTAAGGGCGGAAGCGTGTCTAAAGGCCGTGTATGGCCAATGAAATACACACTACTGGTTGAACTGTCATACCAAGTCTTAGAGTTTAAATCTCAGGGTATAGGAAAATATAGTCAATGCTAACTTCGTATAAAACATTAGCAACAAGCCTTTCGTTATTATTAATGAGCGGTTGTGCCATAATCCCAGGAAGTCATTTAGAAGGGATCGATGCACAAGCTTCACAATCAACATTAGAACAAGACTTATCAAACGTAAATATTTCGATTATCGATTCTCAATTGATCAAACAGCTGAAAAACGATAATGAAAAAAATGTTACGACTAAAGCATCAACCATCGATGTATCCAATTATGATTATGTACTAGGCATTGGTGACGTATTATCAATCGGTGTGTGGGATCACCCAGAACTAACCATTCCGGCGGCAGTTCAAAGAACAGCCGCATTTGATGGTTTCAGGGTTCAAGCTGACGGTACGATTACGTATGCTTACGCTGCTAAAATTCCGGCGGCCGGAAAAACCATCAGCCAGTTACACGACACGCTAGTTAAAAAACTAAGCAAGATTATCGAAAAACCACAAGTTGATATTAAAGTGGTTGGCTTTAATAGCCAGCGAGCCTATGTCACCGGAGAAGTGAAAAAGCCTGGCACATATGCGATAACAGAAATTCCACTAACGCTTATCGATGCAATCAATCAAGCGGGTGGATTAAATCCAAAAGCAGATTGGCGCACGGTCACATTTACTCGTGGTAACAACACTGAAATTATTAAATTAGATGATTTTTATGCCAAGGGTGACATTTCACAAAACCGCTTACTTCAACACGGTGATATTATTCATATCAACCGAACAGACAACCAAAAAGTCTTTGTGTTAGGTGATGTTAATCAAGCCGGTAGCATTGAAATCAACCGCTACGGACTTAGCCTAGCTGAAGCATTGAGCGATGTTGGTGGCCTAAAAGAGCAAACGGCCAATGCCAACGGTGTGTTTGTATTACGTAAGCGAGAAGCGAACAATGAGGGCGATGTGATAGCTGATGTCTATCAACTACACGCTAAAAACGTCGTGGCACTAGTGCTTGCTGACCAGTTCCAGTTACAACCGCGTGATATTGTTTATGTAACAACAGCACCAATTGCACGTTGGAACCGTTTGATCAGTCAGCTTGTTCCTACGATTCAGGCACTAGATGATATTTCAACATTAAAAAGCAGAGGACATATTTTCTAATGGGTATGTTTAATTCAATCTTAGTGGTTTGCGCTGGTAATATTTGTCGTAGCCCAACCGCAGAGTATCTACTAAAAGATAAATTAACTGATAGCCACATTAATGTATCCTCAGCGGGCTTAACTGCGTTGGTTGATAAAGGTGCAGAGCCTACGGCATCAAGTATTGCACAAAGTAATAACATTGATATGAGCCCTCACAAAGGACGTCAGTTAAATTCAGCGTTAATTGCTGAAAATGATCTAATTCTAGTGATGGAAGAGCGACACTTAACTGATTTATTAGGTCAGTATCCTCAAGCACGCGGAAAGACCTTTCTATTAGGGAAATGGGTTAATGACACAGAGATCCCTGACCCATATCGTCAAAGCCACGAGCAATTTGAGTATGTCTATAAGCTGATTGATCAAGCTTGCTCTGCTTGGACAAAGTACTTATAAAAAGCTCTTGTAAAAAAGACTTAAAGTAAAAAAGCCTGTATATCAGCTAAGAGTATTGAACTCAAACAAGCAAAAATTGCAAGTTAACCTAGAATAGGCAATTTTTGTTAAATTAATTCAGTGTTTAATAGCACATCATAAAAAAGCTAGTAACTAATATGTCTGCAAATGTAAATATCTCGACTTCTGCAACACAAACCTCATCAGCGAAGCAAACTCAGCAAACTAATGAAATTGATTTAATGGCCTTGTTTGGTGCGCTACTTGACCGTAAATTTTTTATTGCTGCTGTGACAGCTGTGTTTGCCATTGTTGGTGTCGCCATTGCGATATTATCAACCCCTATTTATAAAGCAACCGCAATGATTCAAGTTGAGGAAAGTGGTGGCTCAGTGCCTGGGTTTGATGACATGGCTGGAATGTTTGAAAGCAGTTCTAAATCAGTCACAGAAATTGAACTGTTAAAATCACGCTCAGTGATTGGCGAGGCTGTTGACGCATTAAAATTAAACATCGTGGCAGAACCAAACCTATTCCCCGTGATTGGTGGTCGCACCTTTAGAAAGTTTCAGGCTGTTGAACAAGGCGATGTTGCATTGCCGAGTTTTGGTGCATCTAGTTATGCTTGGGGTGGTGAAAAAATTGAAGTATTTCGTTTTGATGTACCGAAAAATGCTATCGGAAGGGGCTTTACTTTATTAGCCCACGGTGAGAATAAGTTTAGTTTATTAAATGCTGACGGTAGCGCTATTTTAAAAGGTCGTGTTGGTGAAGAGCTTTCTAACAGCAATTATGCACTAACAGTTAAAAAGCTTATCGCACGTGCTGGTACAACTTTTACCATTAAGCGCAATGATCGTTTAAATACCATTGTTAGCTTGCAATCAGGTATTGGCGCTAGTGAAAAAGGGAAGGATTCGGGGATTGTTAACCTTAGCTTTCAGCATAAAGATGCTGCTTACGCAGAAAGTGTATTAAACAAAATTGCAGAAATTTATGTACGCCGTAATGTTGAACGAAACTCAGCTGAAGCGAAAAAGTCCCTCGATTTTTTAGAGGTGCAACTACCAGAGATTAAAAAACAACTCGAACATTCAGAAGCACTGTTTAATGATTATCAAAAAGATCAACAATCAGTCAATATCACGCTTGAAACGCAAGGGATATTAGAGCAAATTGTTGAGCTTGATACAAAATTACAAGAATTAGATTTACAACGTTTAGCGATGTCGCGTAAGTTCAAACGCAATCACCCGAACTATCAAGGGATCGTGCAACAAATTGCCGCAGTTCAACAGCAGCGTGATGATTTAGCGAACAAGATCACTGACTTACCTGAAACACAGCAAAAGTTATTACGTTTAACTCGTGATGTTGAAGTGGGTAATGAAATCTACATGATGTTATTGGGTAAGGTACAAGAGTTAGATATTGTTCGTGCTGGCACCGTTGGTAATGTAAGAATTATCGACGTTGCAGAAGTCAATACGACTAAACCCGTTAAACCAAAAAAATCGCTCATTGCCGTAATGGCAACAATGCTTGGTGGCATGTTTGCAATTGCAATTGTATTAGTACAAAAGGCATTGCATAAAGGGGTTGAAGATCCTAGTGAAATTGAAGCAATCGGCATGCCTGTTTACGCAAGTGTCCCTTTCTCAACTCACCAAGATAAATTGACTGGTTTTGTTAAAGGGCGAAAAAGAAAGGTTCATCAAGCCCATAATGTGTTGGCTGTAGATAACCCTGCTGATTTATCCATTGAGGCGTTACGTAGCTTAAGAACCAGTCTTCACTTTGCAATGATGGAAGCAAAAAATAATGTGATCGCCATTTCTGGCCCTTCTCCTGGTGTTGGTAAATCATTCATTTCAGCTAACTTAGGCGCTGTATTAGCGCAAAGTGGGCAAAAAGTACTTATCATTGATGCCGATATGCGTAAAGGTTATCTTCAGAAGCAATTTAACCTTAAATGGGAAGATGGTTTGTCAGATTACCTTTCAGGTCAAATGTCGCTGGAACAGATAACAAAATCAACCAAAGTTAAAGGCCTTGATGTAATCACTCGTGGTCAAGTGCCACCAAACCCATCAGAGTTGTTAATGCATAGTCATTTTAGTGACCTGATTGCAGCGGTCAAAGATAAGTATGACATCGTACTAGTTGATACACCACCAATCTTAGCTGTAACCGATCCAGCAATCGTTGGTGGTCACGCTGGCAGTATGTTACTAGTAACTCGCTTTGGTCAAAATGCACTGAAAGAAATTGATTATGCTCGTCAACGTTTTGAGCAAAACGGCATTGATGTTAAAGGGGTGGTCTTTAACGGAGTAGTTAAAAAAGCAAGTAATGCTTATGGTTATTACGGCTATTACAATTATGAATATAAGTCAGATAAATAATTATCTGAGAGTTTAGATAGTTAAATGAACATAGTTACAATGATTTAGTTCGTTGAAATTTACACTTCTGGCATGTTTTGCCAGTGATAGATATATGGAAAATAGAAATGCATGATTCATTAAAAGATATTAAAATTGGTGTGATCGGTCTTGGTTACGTCGGCTTGCCATTAGCTGTTGAGTTCGGCAAAAAAATTCCAACTTTAGGTTTTGATATCAACCAAGGACGAGTAAATGAATTACTTGGTGGACATGACTCTACGCTTGAAGTAAGTGATGAAGAACTAAAAGGCGCGCCGTTAATGTCGTATTCTTATAATGTCGAAGACTTAAAAGCGTGTAATGTATACATTGTTACAGTACCAACACCAATTGATGAGCATAAACAACCTGACTTAACACCATTAGTTAAAGCAAGTGAAATGTTAGGTAAAGTAATCAATAAAAACGATATTATTATTTACGAATCGACAGTCTACCCAGGCGCCACAGAAGAAGAGTGCTTGCCTGTTGTAGAAAGAGTTTCAGGGTTGATTTTTAATAAAGATTTCTTCGCTGGTTATTCTCCTGAGCGTATTAACCCTGGTGACAAAGAGCATCGCGTAACTAACATTTTAAAAGTAACTTCAGGTTCAAATGATGAAATTGCTGAAGTAGTAGACCAGCTATACAAATCAGTGATCATTGCTGGTACTCATAAAGCAAGCTCAATCAAAGTAGCTGAAGCGGCAAAAGTTATTGAGAATACACAACGTGACGTTAATATTGCGCTAATTAATGAGCTATCTATTATCTTTAATAAACTAGATATAGATACGTTGGAAGTCTTAGAGGCTGCGGGTACAAAGTGGAACTTCCTACCTTTCCGCCCAGGTTTGGTTGGCGGACACTGTATTGGTGTTGATCCGTACTACTTAACACATAAAGCGCAAAGTGTAGGTTATCACCCTGAAATGATCTTAGCAGGGCGTCGCCTAAATGATGGTATGGGGCAATACGTTGTTTCGCAGTTAGTTAAAAAAATGCTTAAGCAACGTATTCACGTTGAAGGCGCAAATGTATTAGTCATGGGCTTGACGTTTAAAGAAAACTGCCCTGATTTACGTAATACAAAAGTGGTTGATATCGTTAGCGAGTTAAAAGAGTACAATATAAATGTTGATATTATCGATCCATGGTGTTCAAGTGAAGAAGCTGAACATGAATATGGCTTGCCTTTAATTGAAGAAGCTAAGAAAGGTCACTATGACTCGATTATTCTTGCTGTAGGACATAACGAGTTTAAAGAGCTAGGCGTAGAAGAAATAAGAGCATTGGGTAAAGAAAACCATGTCTTATATGATCTTAAATATGTGCTAGATAAAAACTCAGTTGATATGCGTTTGTAGATTAAAGAGCATCATAAAGTAAGGGACCTTAAACAAAGGTTCCTTCTATCCACTTATCTCACATTGATGGAATCCAACCATGTCCCGTTACGATGAAATTAAACTAGAACTCCTACAAAACCCTAAAACTTGGTTAGTTACAGGTGTTGCAGGCTTTATTGGGTCTAACCTATTAGAAACCCTATTAAAATTAAATCAAAAAGTAATTGGTTTAGATAACTTTGCTACAGGCCATCAACGCAACCTGGATGAAGTACAATCCCTCGTTGAAAATAAACAGTGGGAACGCTTTAGTTTTATTGAAGGTGATATTCGCAATTATGCTGATTGTGAAAAAGTCGTTTCTGGAGTCGATTATGTATTACACCAAGCTGCATTAGGTTCTGTTCCAAGATCAATAGCAGATCCGCTAACGACAAATGGTGCAAACATAACTGGCTTTATTAATATGCTTCAAGCAGCAAAAGAAGATAATGTAGAAAGCTTTACATACGCTGCTAGTAGTTCAACCTATGGTGATCACCCTGCACTACCAAAGGTAGAAGAGAACATTGGTAATCCGTTATCTCCTTATGCTGTCACAAAATATGTGAATGAGCTCTACGCAGGCGTATACGCGCGTACTTATGGATTTAAGACAATTGGCCTACGTTACTTTAATGTTTTTGGGCAAAGACAAGATCCTAATGGCGCTTACGCAGCTGTAATCCCTAAATGGACAGCAGCAATGATTAAAGGCGAAGATGTATTTATTAATGGTGACGGTGAAACAAGTCGTGATTTCTGTTTTATCGAAAATACCGTTCAAATGAATATTCTCGCTGCCACAGCACCTGATGAAGCGAAAGATGAAGTCTATAATGTTGCTGTAGGTGATAGAACAACGTTGAACGAATTATATGAAGCAATTCAGCTTGCATTGCAACAGAATGAGATTGAAGCAACTTCAGCTCCTATTTATCAAGATTTTAGAGCGGGGGACGTACGTCATTCTCAAGCTGATGTGTCAAAAGCATCAAATAACTTAGGTTACCAACCAGAGTTTCGTATATTGGAAGGTATAGCTAAAGCGATGCCTTGGTACAAAGGTTTTTTAAATCAATGAATAAAATATTAGTTACAGGCGGCGCTGGATTTATTGGATCTGCCGTTATTCGCCATATTATAGAGAATACAACTGATGAAGTCGTCAATGTTGATAAGCTGACTTATGCAGGAAACTTAGAGTCTCTTACTGCTGTTGAAAATTCTGACCGTTATAACTTTGAGAAAATCGATATATGTGATCGATCTGAATTAGACCGTGTTCTATCAAAGTATAAGCCAGACGTGATTATGCACTTAGCGGCTGAGTCACACGTTGATCGTTCAATAGATGGCCCTGGAGAGTTTATTCAAACTAATATAGTGGGTACTTATACGTTATTGGAGGCAACTCGTAAATATTGGCAGTCTTTAACCGAACAAGATAAGTCGGCATTCCGTTTTCATCATATCTCTACTGATGAGGTCTATGGTGACCTTGAAGGCCCTGAAGATTTATTCACTGAAACAACCGCATATGAACCAAGCTCACCCTACTCAGCTTCAAAAGCAGCAAGTGATCATTTAGTGAGAGCGTGGCTTAGAACTTATGGTTTACCAACGGTGATAACTAATTGTTCAAATAATTATGGACCTTACCACTTCCCTGAAAAGTTAATACCATTAATGATACTGAATGCATTAGATGGTAAAGCATTGCCTATTTATGGTGATGGTCAACAAATTCGTGATTGGCTATATGTTGAAGATCATGCAAGAGCGTTGTATTTAGTCGCAACCACAGGAAAGGTTGGAGAGACTTATAATATTGGTGGACATAATGAAAAGGCTAATATTGATGTTGTTAAAACCATTTGTAACCTCTTAGAGGAGTTAGTTCCTGAAAATAGTTATTCTAAGGCTAGCGGTAACAAAGATGGTTTTATCAGTTTGATTACTTTTGTTACTGACCGACCGGGTCATGATGTTCGGTACGCTATAGATGCAAGCAAAATTGAAAAAGAATTAAACTGGACGCCTAGTGAAAGCTTTGAGACGGGGTTGAAGAAAACAGTCCAGTGGTATTTAGCGAACAGCGGGTGGTGTAAACGAGTACAAGATGGTTCATATCAACGTGAACGTTTAGGAGCAGAATAATGAAAGGGATTGTATTAGCGGGCGGCTCAGGCACGCGCCTTTATCCTATTACTCAAGGGATATCGAAACAACTAATACCTATTTATGATAAGCCAATGATATTCTATCCGATATCTGTGCTTATGTTAGCGGGTATCAGAGATATTTTAATTATTTCTACGCCTGAAGACATTAGTGGCTATCAGCGTTTATTATCTGATGGTTCACAGTTTGGTGTAAATATTTCGTATGAAGTACAACCTAGTCCGGATGGCCTTGC
Source organism: Psychrobium sp. 1_MG-2023 (assembly GCF_030689115.1). Classification (NCBI taxonomy): domain Bacteria; kingdom Pseudomonadati; phylum Pseudomonadota; class Gammaproteobacteria; order Alteromonadales; family Shewanellaceae; genus Psychrobium; species Psychrobium sp. 1_MG-2023. The sequence goes on from NZ_JAUYVJ010000025.1 coordinate 39,970, forward strand.
ACAAGCCTTTATTATTGGTGAAGAGTTTATAGGTAGTGACAATGTCTGCCTAGTTTTAGGTGATAATATTTTTTATGGCCAAGGCTTTACGCCTAAACTTTTGAATGCTGCTAAAAGAGAGAAAGGTGCGACGGTTTTTGGCTATCAAGTAAAAGACCCTGAACGTTTTGGTGTAGTTGAATTTGATGATAACAACAAAGCACTTTCTATCGAAGAAAAGCCTACAAAGCCTAAGTCAAACTATGCAGTAACAGGGTTGTACTTTTACGATAATAGTGTTGTAGATATTGCAAAATCAATTAAACCGTCAGCTAGAGGAGAGTTAGAAATAACTTGCGTAAATAACGCTTATCTCGAAAAGGGTGAACTTAATGTAGAAATGCTGGGTCGTGGTTTTGCGTGGTTAGATACAGGAACACATGATTCTTTACTTGAAGCGGGGCAATATGTACAAACTATAGAACATCGTCAAGGTTTTAAAATAGCCTGCTTAGAAGAAATTGCATTCAACAATAATTGGCTTTCAGCTGAAGAGATTGAATCATTGGCAAAACCAATGATGAAGAATAGTTATGGGCCATATTTAATGAGCTTATTAGGTTAATATTTAAAATGACAATAAAATTAAATCAACCTTTAAAGCCTGATTTGATAACGTTAACGAAGTACTTATCAGAAGTAAATAACAGTGGTTGGTATACAAATTTTGGCCCACTACATGATCAACTAACTTCACGTTTAGAAGAATACCTAGGTGTTAAAAACTTACTGCTTGTATCTAATGGAACACTCGCACTTCAAGTGGCTTGCAAAGTATTAAATATTAATTCTGCCATTACTACACCTTTTAGCTTTGTAGCGACAACTAGCTCGTTATTGTGGCAAGGGATAGATACTGCGTTTAGCGATATTGATCCACAAACTTATAACTTGTGCCCTACAGCACTTGATGATGCGTTAAATGAGCCTGAAAGCAACTACGATGGAGTAGTCGCTACCCATGTTTATGGCAACCCATGTGACGTTAATGGAATTGCTGATGTTGCCAATAAACACTCTATCAAGACCGTTTACGATGCAGCCCATGCATTCGGTGTGAGTATAGGTGAACAATCGGTACTTAACTTTGGTGATGCAAGCACATTGAGTTTTCATGCCACCAAAGTATTTCATACAGTAGAAGGTGGCGCCATTGTTTTTAAGCATAGAAAAGACTATGAAAAAGCCAAGCGATTAATTAACTTTGGTATTCAGGCTGATGGCAGCTTAGGGGAGCCTGGAATTAACGCTAAGTTAAATGAATATCAGTGTGCGGTTGGCTTAACGTTACTTGATGATATAGAGCAAGTTATAGCCCGTCGCGCTGAGTTATTTCGTAGTTACCGTGACGAACTTAAAGAGTATGTTGAAATGCCTACTTGGCATATTGATACAACCTTAAATGGTGCGTATATGCCCATTTATATCGCTGACGTAGATAGCCAGAGAAAAGTGATAGAGGCATTATCTAAAAATGGTATAGAGAGCCGTCGTTATTTTACACCATCGCTAGATGCCGTTTTTGGTGAACAAAAAAAGTTTGATTGTGTACAGAGTCAAAGAGTAGCAGGTGGCGTTATATGTTTACCCCTACATGGTTATATGAATTTAAATGGCATTAAAAATATAACGCAAATAATTAAAGAGACAATAAAATGAAATTGGCTGTCATGCAACCTTACTTATTTCCTTACATTGGGTATTATCAACTAGTGCACGCGGCAGATAAATTTGTTTTTTACGATGATGTAACCTTTATAAAAGGAGGCTATATTAATCGTAATAACATTCTTTCCAATGGTAAAGCGCAACGCTTTACCATACCAGTACCTGGGATGTCGTCTAATGTATTGATTAATGAGCTGAATTTTGATGGTAATGTAAGGAAGGTACTTAAAACGATTGAGCAAAGTTATAAAAAATCACCTTATTTTAAAGAGGTATTTCCACTTATTGAAACGGTATTGAATGATAAAAACAGAAGCGTAGCACACGTTTGTGCTAAAAGCATTTTGTTAGTGTTTGAATATTTGGGTTTTAACAAAGAATCTTACTATTCAAGTCAGCTTGAGTACGATCGTAGTTTATCTGCTGCAGATAAGCTGATAGCTATGACAGAGCTTTTAAAAGTAAGCGCATATACAAATAGTCCTGGAGGTAAGTCACTTTACAATAAGGAATATTTTTCGTCAAAAGGGGTTGAACTATCGTTTATTGAAATGGATAAGTTTATATACGCGCAAAACTCTGAAGAGTTTATTCCTCATTTATCTATGATTGATGTATTAATGAATAACAGTAAGGCAGATACTGTCAATCTACTAACTAAATACAAGCTGGTCTAATCGATGGCTATTGGAGGATACAACCAGTTATCATTGACCTGCTTGAATACAAAGTTAGATGTTGAAGCCTACCAATTTCAATCTGCACGGGCTGCTTTATATGCATATTTGAGCGCAACTAAGGTAAAAACCCTTTATGTACCCAATTATATTTGTGATAGTATTTTTCCTGCTCTGGAATCCTTGAATATCGAGGTTGAGTTTTACTCGATTAATGAACAGCTTTTACCGGAAAAGAGCTTAAAGCTGATAAGAAAAAGTTGTTGTAAAGTATTACTGGTTAACTACTTTGGTTTATTGAATAAAAAAATTAAAGAGTTAATCACTTCTGAGCCAGAGCTATATGTTATTGACAACTCACAAGCTTTATTTTGTGAACACATAGAAGGCACTACAAGTATTTATTCTCCGCGTAAATTTTTGGGCATACCGGACGGTGGGCTTTTACGAACATCAAAACATATTAATATGCCTAAAGAATTTTTTGATGCAAGTAAATATACTGGCCACTTATTGCTGAGAGCTTCAGGCTATGCGCCTGAAGGGTATACCATGTTTCTAGACGCAGAGCAAGCGCTTGAAAGCTTCACACCAAAAAGAATGTCAGTAATATCTGAATACCTTATTAAGTGTACTGACATAAGAGTCATTAAAGAAAAGCGACAACGTAACTATGAACTCTTATATACAAGGTTTAACTCTTTAAATCAATTACAGCTCCCTATACACGATCAAATACCACTATGTTATCCATTAAAACTTGCGTTTAAAGTTGATCAAATATGTAAACAGCTTATCGATAAGGCTATTTATTTGCCTAGGTATTGGTGTAGTAAATATAGCGGTGAAGTAGGTCAGGATATGTTTGAAACTACCTTGTTTCTCCCCATTGATGAACGATTAGACACAGAACAAATTGAATTAATTATTGAATCTGTAAATAATATGATGGCGTTAAAATGAACGAACTAGAACTAATTAGTACCTTTAAATCACTTGCTAGTGGAATAGAGGTTGAAAAAACAAATAAGAATAATATACCCACAACCTACATAGTTGGTTGCCCTAGGAGCGGTACTACGGCATTATTGCAACACCTTTCAGAGAGTGGAGCATTTGCATATCCTACGAATTGTTTAACAAGGTTTTCATCTTCGATGGAGTTAGCAACTGTTATTCAAGAGCTATTATTTAATCAGGATTTCGGTTTAGTACAAGAGAATAATATCATCGATTACGTATCTGATTACGGAAGAAGCAATGGAGCATTGAATACCAATGAGTTTTTCCATTTTTACCGCAGGTTCTTCCCTAACTTAGATATAAAACATTTAGAAAAAGCAGAACTTGAGTGCGTTGATTGTGATGCTTTATCTCAGCAAATTGATGTAATAACTACATTTTATAATAAGCCTTTCATAAATAAAGGCTTAATGATGCAATACAACATCGATTATTTTAATTCACAGCTTAAGGACTCTATATTTTTATATATTAAAAGAAATGAGCTATATGTGATGCAGTCTATTTATAAAGCGCGGATAAAAGAGCGGGGGTCAGAAAACTGCTGGTGGTCAGCAAAGCCTAAAGAATATGCTTCATTAATAGATATGGATGTATTTAGCCAGATTGCAGGTCAAGTTTATTATACCAATAGGGCAATTGAAGAGGCGTTATCTAAGCTTCCACAAGAATCTAAACTAGAAATTAAATATGAAGACTTTGTAAGCTCACCACAGAGTATTTTTACTCGATTGAAAAATAAGTATTCGGAAAATAATTATCAATTAAATATCAACTTAACCGTTGAGTCTGTTTCTCAAATAAAAAATGGTAATGTTGAGCAGTTAGATGTGGGTATTCTGAAGAATTTACAAAAAGCTTATGATAAATTTGTTGAAAATGATCGTTCTAAGTAAGAGGCACGCCATTTTTTACGGACGAAAATAATAGGTTTTATTAGATGAGAACCCCATCACTTAAAAAAAATGTGGCGTTTAATTACATTGGACAACTCTACGTTACATTTATCGGTATTCTAATTTTACCGATATTCTTGCAATATATGGGACCTGAGGCCTACGGGTTAGTGGGCTTCTTTACGTTAATACAAGCATGGCTTAGTTTACTTGATGTGGGGATGACACCGACATTAGGGCGTGAAATAGCGCGCCTTAAAAATAAAGCAGAAGAGCATTGGCGGTTACTAACTGTTGTTAATTCTTTAGAGATCACATTTACAGTAATTGCCTTGATAGCAAGTATAACTTTGTTTATGGCTAAGGACTGGATTGTATCGGACTGGTTAACCGTCGAAACATTAAATGTAGATATTGTTACAACAGCTATTAGTATTATGGCTATTATAATCGCTGTACGCTGGGTTGCTTCCATTAATCGTAGTGGAATAAATGCATACGAAGCGCAAGTATGGATGAACATTACCGATATTATTATCAATACGCTTCGCTTCCCCGGGGCATTATTATTAATTATCTATGCCGATGGTGACATATTGGCATATTTTTACTTCCAATTAGCAGTTGTTTTGTTTGAAGTATCTATCATTCGCTTTAAAATGCGTAGCTTGTTACCAAGTAAAAATTTAGAAAATGTAAAGCGGTTTTCATTACGTGAGCTTAAGCGCATTGCACCATTTGCGTTAAGTGTTGGTTACACTAGTGCAATTTGGGTGCTGCTAACTCAACTAGATAAACTATTGCTATCAAAATATTTAACATTATCAGAATATGGTTATTTTACTCTAGTTGGTGTTGTTGTTGGTGGTATGACAATGCTTGCCAGTCCTGTAACAAAAGCATTATTGCCAAGAATGACAGGGATGCTATCTGATGGAAAAGAACAGCAAATGTTACTTTTATACAGAACTGCAACACGATGTGTTGCTGCTTTTATTTTTCCGTTAGGCTTAGTAATTGCGTTTAATGCCGAAGTTGTGGTTTATACTTGGACCGGAAATAAAGAGGCAGCGGCTTGGGTGAGCCCTATAATGCCGGTGTTTGTTTTAGGTAGCATGATCTTAGCGATTATGACTTTTCAGTATTTCTTACAATATGCGCATGGTGAGCTTAAATACCATGTTCGATGGAACACATTTTCTGTGTTAATTAATGTGCCCCTTATAGTGTATGCCGCTACTTATTACGGTGCTTTGGGTGTCGGTTGGGTATGGTTTGGTTTTCGCTTATTTTCGTTAATTGTATGGGTTGCTTTTATCCATCACAAATTTGCTCCAGGTATACACATTCAATGGCTGCTTAAAGATGTATTGTCCCCGTTTTTAATCGCAGTGGCTGTTATCTTTTGTATAAACTCACTCTATCCATTAATGGTTGATATGGAGAGGTTAACATTATTTTTTTCCTTAGTAACAATAACAATATTTACCATGCTACTAACAAGCTCGATCGCATTACAGTATATTATAAGGAGGAAGCTATATGCCTGAAAAAGTATTTGATATAAAAGATTTTAGGTCTCAATCATTACCTACAGAATCAGAGATCATGCTTAACTGGCAAGGGGATATTAACCAGCCGGTAGTGAGTGTACTTTGTCATACATATAATCAATTAAGCTATATAGAAGACACTTTTAGAGGCTTTTTAATCCAAAAAACTGACTTTCCTTTTGAGGTGATCGTGCATGATGATGCCTCCACTGATGGTACAAGTGATATTGTAAGAGAGTATACAGCACTTTATCCGCATATTTTCAGGTCTGTTATTCAAACTGAAAATCAATATTCTCAAGGGAAAAAACCTACGGTTTTAAGCTCAGCTTATGCTAAAGGCGAGTACTGTTCATTATGTGAAGGGGATGACTTTTGGATTGAACCGACAAAGCTTCAAAGACAATACAACGCGCTTGAACAAAAAACGAATGTAAACTTATGTTTTACTCCAGCCTATACAGCAAGCGGTTCACAAGTAACTTCAAAAATATGTGAGCACTTTAAAGAAGATACGCTTGTCCCATTCATCGATATAGTCAAGGGGGGAAGCGGGTTTATCCCGACAGCATCTATTTTTCTCAGAAAGTCAATATTAGCCAATTTACCAAATTGGTTTTCTAATGCTCCGGTTGGTGATTATTATATTCAAATGTTAAGTGGTACGGGAGGGGCTCAGTATTTAAACTTTCAAACTTGTGTATATCGAGTACAAAGTAAGAATAGTTGGAGCAGTAAACAAAACAAAATTAAAAGGGCGGCTATCGAAAGTTTTGTGTATGGTCATGAGAATGCAATAACAGCTTTAAAAAATGGGGACCAAGGCGAAGTAGGCGTGAGCCTTGATATGGTACTTTCTAAATATTTTTTAATTGGTGCATATAAAGCAATACATATTAAAGATATTCAATTAGCTCGTCACTTTATAAAACTCAGTTGGAAGAAAAAAAAATTTTTAAACTTTAGACAGGTAATCCTATTTAGTCTAAATGTGTGTTTATTTAACTTTTTTCTAATAAAGTAATTTTATATTCCGGATAACGGTAAGTCGTAACATGAATAGTAAACTTGCATTAGTACTAATTGCATTGACGATATTGTCAATGGGCTTTATTAGCTTATTCGACCTCCCAATTGTGATAAGTATCTTTCTTTTTTCATTATGTTATTTTCCCTCTTGGTCTGGTTGTAAGTCATTATTTGAACCTCTTCCTTTTTTCGGGTTGTTCCTTTATTTCTATGTCATAAGTTTTTCATGCTTGGAGCTAATGACTGGCATGTATAATGTTGGTTATGAACAGCACTTTATTCTTATTATGTCAGGCTTTTTTACTTACTTAGGGTTGTTGATTGCTGAATTTATATTAGGACCTAGTCGTATCAAACAAGCTGATTTTCAATACTTTCAGTCAAATGATTTCAAAAAGTTGAGTGGAACTCTAAGTTTGGTGTTTGCTCCCTTCTTTTTAATTGCTCTAATAGATGTTTTAGGTTCAGGTAATGTTAATAAATATGAATTAAATACTGCAGGGGTATTTAATGCGCTCACCTATTATTTTTTAGCATTTCTTTTTATATATATAACAAGTAGCCAAAAGTGTATAAGAGTTAAGATGGTATCTTTCATATTATTATTCTTATTTTTTTACTTAGTCTCAGGTGAAAGAGATTTTTTTATACGGGCATTTTTACTGATTCTTTTCTTTTTATATATAACCAATCAAGTAAGCAATAAAGTAACTATTATTTCGTTTGTTTCTGGCTTTATTTTGGCTCCTTTATCTCAAAGTCTAAAAGGGGTATTGGGCTATAATTCAGAGCAATCGGTGCAGCTCATTGGTTTTGATAACTTGATTGTTTCATTATTTAGTGGCGAATTCATGTCACAAGGTCGTAATTTTTATTGGATGCTTGAGTTCAAAGATAGAATGCTCGATGTATATGGAAATATGTTAGTTAATGATATTTTACGTTTCTTTAAACTTTATGAGCACTCTTCTGCAAGCCTTTTCGGTGAAAAAATTGTAGGTCGTACGGGAGGATCTGGGGTTGGCTTTAGCTTGTTAGGTGAAATGTATTTTACTTTTTGGTATTTTGGCTTGTTGTTTCTGGGTCTGTCGATTGGTGTGTTATTAAAATGGACTGCGAAGGTTGCTAGTGATAGCTCACTTAATATTTACCTCTATATTACCGTACTATTTTCATGTTCTTATGCACTTAGAGCTGATTTTGCAAATCTGTTAGCTGGGGTAATTAAAGTGGGTTTGTTACCTGTAGTCATTTTGATTTTGTGTAGATCTTCCATTCGTTTTATACAAAAAAGCTAATTTTGATGGGTTTTAATTTTATTAGGAAAAATATGTTAACTGAAAAGAAAGTATCAGTAGCTTTAGAGCACAGATTCTTTATATATGATGGAAAGTTGTATACTCAACTGTCTTTCCCATACGCTTATTGGAAAAACTATCTAAACTACTTTCATGAAGTTACAATAATAGCTCGTGCAAAGGTTGTTGATTCTATTGATGATAGTTTTCAGAGAGTTGATGGGCAAGGAGTTTTATTTAATACACTTCCTTATTATATTGGAGTGAGATCTTTTTTTAAGACTTTACCCTCACTTTTAATATGTTCTAAAAAGATAGTAAGATCCTCAGATTATTTTATTTTGAGGAGTGGTAATGTGTCTAACCTTCTTTGGGTGTGGACTGTTTTGTATAAAAAAAAATATGTTAGGGAGTACCCTGGAAATATATATGAAGGGGTTGTTGGCTTTGGTGGTAATAGCCTAAAGATCAAGTTACTTGCGATGTTTTTAGATTCAATAGCTAAAGTTCAGTCTAAATTTTCAAAGGCAAACAGCTTTGTAAGCCAATATTGTGAGAAGTTATACGGTTCACAAAAACCTAGTTATGTTTTCTCTAGTTTCGATCTAGATGAAATTGTATTCCGTAAGAAAGAATACAGTGCAGGTAACTTTTTTAAAGTTGTTAGTGTAGGAAGATTAGAAGGAGAGAAAGGTCATTTAGATCTTATAAATAGCTTAAGTTATCTAGAGGGCAATATTGAACTAAATATAATCGGAGATGGAACACAAAGACCTAAGTTAGAAAAAATGGCTAAAGATTTAGGTGTTAATGTGATATTCCATGGTGCAATTACTGATAGAGAGCAATTGTTTACACAAATTACCGCTAGTGACTTATTTGTTATTCCATCGCATACTGAGGGTATGCCTAGATCTTTACTCGAGGCTATGGCACTAGGGATGCCTTGTATAGGTACTTCAGTCGGAGGTATCCCTGAGGTAATTCAAGGCAAATACCTTGTTAAGCCACAGGCGCCCTCCAATATGGCAAAACTTATTAATGGTATTGCCAATGATTGTAAGGAGAGAGGTAGAATGGGGGCTAAGAACCTATCATTTATTGAAAGTAATTATTCGCGTTGTGTTTTGGATAAAAGAAAAGTAGATTTTTGGAGCGAGTTATATAAATGAATATAATTAAAGAACTGCATTATCAGTTAAGGTATGGATTACCAATATGGTTAATTCTTTTTTTAACTTCTTGGCTCCCAGATATATCTATTTGTATAAGGATTAGGGGAGGACTAGTTTCAATCTTTCTGCCTGGTAGGCCAAAGAGGTTTACTTTAGGGAGAGATGTTACTTTATTGTCTGTCAATCGTTTGTACTTAGGGAGCGATGTTTATATAGCCAAAGGCTGCTGGATAAATGCTATAGGGGGTATCACTTTTGAAAATGAAGTTGTACTTGCACCGTACGTGGTTATTTCTTCAAACAATCACGGGTTTAAAGATGGTTCGGTCAAACGAGGTGGGGCTCACCCCACACCTATTTTTGTCGGTTACGGAACTTGGTTGGCGTCTCATGTTGTCGTTGCCGCTGGTGTTACTGTAGGGAAAGGTAATTTGGTAGCTGCTAATAGTGTTGTAACAAAGTCATCTGAAGATAATAGTGTATTAGCAGGAGTTCCCGCAAGGTATATTAAAGAGAGGCTGGACAACCCTTCAGCAATAAATAGTAAACACGATATAAAAATATGAAACAGAAAATTTGCTTTATTGTAACTGATGCGATTTCATTTAACTTTTTAATGAAGGGACAGTTAGAGTTTATACAATCGTTAAACAAGTATGATATTACTCTTATTTCAGGAGGAGAGCATGAACAGCTGGAATTCCTTAAAAGCAGAGGCGTGGGTAAAATAAAGTACATTCCATTTTCTAGAACAATTAAACTGCTTAATGATATCAGCTGTTTGCTTAAATTAATTATTTATCTCTTTAATAATAAGCAAGACATTGTAGTTTATTCAACACCTAAAGCTATGTTACTTGGGTCTTTAGCATCATGGCTAACCTTTCAACCGAGTCGAATTGCAATTGTTAGAGGTAGAGCCTATGAAAATTATAACGGTTTAAAACGTAAACTTTTCGAATGCCTTGATCGAATAACAATTAAAACAAGCTCTAAAATCCTATTTATCTCGCATTCACTACGCAATGCATATTTACAAGGTGGTTTGGTTAAAACATCTTCTTCTAAAGTTGTTGGGAATGGTTCGTCTAATGGTATCGATATAGAATGGGTTAACGGCTCCATAGAAGAAAAAGTAATTCAAAAGCTTAAAGCAGATATTAATTACAACCCAAAAAGAGACTTTATCGCGATAACAGTCGGTCGTATATGTATTGATAAGGGAATAGTAGAGCTAAAAGAAATATTTGAATCACTAAAAAAACATGAACATTTTAAAATTATCTGTGTTGGTAAAACAGAGGATTCACACTCTGAATATTTAATTAAAGAGTTGTCAAAGTGCAATAACTTTTTTCATTTTAATCAAACCTCAGACGTAAGACCGTTTTTTCATCTTGCTGATTTACATTTGTTTTTGTCTCATAGAGAAGGTTTTGGAAACGTTGCAATAGAAGCTGCTAGCTTTAATGTGCCGTCATTTGGATATAATGTTGTTGGTGTAACTGACAGTATAAAAAATGGGGTAACAGGGCGGTTGTTTCCATTTAAAGACTCCCTTTCTATTTCTGAAGCTATAATTCCTTTCTTGGATTCTAATAAAGCTTCTAGAGGTAAGTACCCTGAAATGAAACGTTATACACTTGATAGCTTCAACTCTGTTGATGTATGGTTGGCTTATGAGAAGGAGTTTTCCAATGAAAAGGCTCTTTGATTTATTTTTCAGTTTAAGTGCTTTTCTCGCTTTACTGCCTGTATTTCTTATTGTAGCCGTTTTGGTTAGAATTAAACTCGGCTCCCCTATTATATTTCGCCAACCGCGCCCCGGCTTAGGTAGCAAAGAGTTTAATGTGATGAAGTTTCGTACGATGTTAGATGCAACTGATAAGCAAGGTAACTATTTACCTGATGAACAACGCATGACACCTTTTGGTAGCTTTTTACGTTCAACCAGTTTAGATGAATTACCAGGCCTATTTAACGTGATAAAGGGGGAGATGAGTTTAGTTGGTCCTCGTCCCTTGTTGGTAGAATACCTACCACTTTACAGTACAGAACAAAACCGGCGTCATAATGTTAGGCCTGGAATTACTGGTTGGGCGCAAGTTAATGGTCGCAACGCAATTAGTTGGGAACAGAAGTTTTCGTTTGATGTTTGGTATGTTGATAATCATAATTTTTGGTTGGATTTAAAGATACTATTGCTAACGGTTAAGAAAGTGTTCAACCGTGAAGGCATTAGTGCTGACGGTCATGTCACTATAGAGCCATTCAAAGGGTCGTCAAATGAGTAAAGTATTAGCAGTTATTGGCGCTAGTGGTCATGGTAAAGTTGTTGCAGACTTAGCGGTAACTCTTGGCTTTGATGTTGTTTTTTTTGATGATGCTTACCCTAGTAAACTCAAGGTTGAGCACTGGCCAATTAATGGGGTATTTAAAGACTTTATTAATGATAACGATTTATATTGTGGTGCAATAGTCGCTATTGGAAATGCAAAGGCCCGAGAGTCCATAACTAATCAATTAAATGAATTAAATATTTACACACCAATTCTCCAACACCCTTCCGCCATCGTTAGTTCGTATGCCAGCATCGGAGGAGGCAGTGTAATTATGCCTGGTGCGGTAGTTAATGCGTTCGCCTCTATTGGCATTGGTTGTATTATTAACTCTAATGCAGTCATTGAGCACGATTGCAAGTTGGAATGCTTTGTGCATGTTTGTCCTTGTGCCGCAGTTGCGGGTGGTACAATAATAGGAAAACGAACTTGGGTAGGTATCGGCTCTAATATTCGTCAACTGATCACTATAGAGTCTGATGTATTGATAGGCGCTGGCAGTGTAGTTGTAAATGACATTTCAAAAGGAACTACCGTAGGTGGAGTTCCTGCAAAAGCTATCAAGGATAACAATGCTTAACTCTCCCTTTTCCCCGTGGCCTAGTTTCACAAAAGAAGAAACTGATGTCGTAAAAAATGTATTACTATCGAATAAAGTCAATTATTGGACTGGTCAAGAAGGCCGTGAGTTCGAGAAAGAGTTCGCCAGCTTTGCTGATAGTAAATATGCGGTTGCGCTAGGTAATGGAACTTTAGCTTTAGATATAGCGCTTAAAGCTTTGAGTATTGGTGTAGGAGATGAAGTGATCACTACACCGCGAACTTTTTTAGCCTCTGCATCGAGTATTGTAACAGCAGGTGCCAAACCCATTTTTGCTGATGTTGATTTAAATAGCCAGAATATTACTGCACAAACGATTGAGGCTGTAATAACACCGAATACGAAAGCTGTGATTGTCGTCCACTTAGCTGGTATGCCTGCGGAAATGGATGAAATCATGGCGCTTAGCGAACAGTATGGCTTTTATGTAATTGAAGATTGTGCTCAGGCGCATGGCGCGAAATATAAAGGGCGCTCGGTAGGCTCTATCGGTCATGTTGGTGCTTGGTCTTTTTGCCAAGATAAAATCATGACTACTGGTGGTGAAGGTGGGATGGTCACGACTAACGATGAAGCATTGTGGAAAACGATGTGGAGTTATAAAGATCATGGTAAATCATGGGATGCGATCTATAATAGTGAGCACCCTCCTGGTTTTCGTTGGTTACATGAAAGCTTTGGTACCAACTGGCGCATGACTGAGATGCAAGCAGCCATTGGCCGTATTCAGCTAACTAGAATGAGCGACTGGACTGCTATTCGTCAGAATTATGCGAAGCAGCTGGATAGTGCAGCAAATGAATATTCGTTAATTCGTTTAGTTGAGAACCCTGAATATATAGAGCATGCTGAATATAAGCATTATATGTTTGTAGAACCTTCAAAGCTTGCAGACGGTTGGACGCGAGATCGTATCGTAAATGAAATTGTTGCCGCTGGCGTTCCTTGCTTTCAAGGTAGCTGTTCTGAAGTTTATTTAGAGAAGGCCTTTGATGGGACCGAGTTTAGACCTGAGAAACGTTTAGTCAATGCAGTTGAGCTGGGGGAGACGAGCTTAATGTTTTTGGTTCATCCCACGTTGACTCAAGCTGAGATTACTAAAACGGTTATTGTTATTAATAAAGTGTTTAGGTTGGCGTGTAAAGATAAAGCTTAAAAAGGAAGTGAGAATAAATACTCTATAAGAGATGTGTGAAACGTTCTTGCTTTTGGGGATTACATCTACCAACTTCGCAAATTAATATTGATTGCACTATTGAATGAATCTAAAATTTATTATTAAACTTAAAAGTAACTATTAATATGACTACTAATTTGACCCATTTGAAAAAACTTGAAGCAGAATCTATCCATATTTTTCGTGAGGTAGCGGCTGAATTTGATAAGCCTGTGATGTTGTATTCTGTCGGTAAAGATTCAGCTGTATTACTCCACTTGGCTCGCAAAGCCTTTGCTCCAGGTAGAATTCCTTTCCCGTTATTGCATGTTGATACAAATTGGAAATTTAAAGAGATGATTGCCTTTCGTGACCAAATGGCAAAAGACTATGATTTTGAACTCCTAGTACATCAAAACCCTGAAGGAATTGAGATGGGAATGGGACCGTTTACTCACGGTAGTGCTACACATACTGACGTAATGAAAACTCAAGGTTTAAAGCAAGCTCTAAATAAATACGGTTTCGATGCTGCCTTTGGTGGCGCACGTCGCGATGAAGAAAAGTCACGTGCAAAAGAGCGTGTTTATTCATTCCGTGATGGCAACCACCGTTGGGATCCAAAAAGTCAACGCCCAGAGTTATGGAATATCTATAATGGTAAAGTTCAAAAAGGCGAGAGCATTCGTGTTTTTCCATTATCTAACTGGACTGAGCTTGATATCTGGCAGTATATTTATTTGGAAAGTATTCCAATTGTACCGCTTTATTTAGCTGAGAAGCGCCCAGTAGTTGAACGTGATGGTACGTTAATCATGGTAGATGATGATCGCATGCCAATTGAAGAAGGTGAAGAAATTCAAATGAAGAGTGTTCGCTTTAGAACACTTGGTTGTTATCCTTTGACGGGAGCTGTTGAGTCTACAGCAAGCACTTTACCTGAAATTATTCAGGAAATGTTATTAACAAAAACTTCAGAGCGTCAAGGGCGTGTAATAGATCATGATAGCGCGGGTTCTATGGAAAAGAAAAAGATGGAAGGTTATTTCTAAGTCTTTACTTTTATGTAAAAGAGAAACTTTTCTGCATGACATTTTATTTGATAAAAAATTTCCAAGGACAAGATTATGAGTCACCAATCAGACTTAATTGAAGATGATATTCAAGCTTATCTAAAGCAGCATGAAAGCAAAGAGTTAGTCAGGTTTTTAACCTGTGGCAGTGTAGATGACGGTAAAAGCACCCTAATTGGTCGTTTATTGCATGATTCAAAAATGATTTTTGAAGACCAACTTGCCGCTATTGAAAAAGATTCAAAAAAATCAGGTACTACAGGTGAAGCTGTTGATTTAGCTTTATTAGTTGACGGTTTACAATCCGAACGAGAACAGGGCATCACTATCGATGTTGCTTATCGTTATTTCTCAACAGATAAACGTAAGTTTATTATTGCTGATACTCCAGGCCATGAGCAATATACTCGGAATATGGCAACGGGGGCATCGACCTGTGATATTGCCATTATTTTGATTGATGCACGTTATGGTGTGCAAACACAAACACGTCGTCACTCTTTTATTTGTTCTTTATTAGGTATTAAGCACATTGTTGTTGCGGTTAACAAAATGGACTTAGTTGATTACTCACAAGAGCGTTATCAGGCCATAAAAAAAGAATATCGTGACTTTGCAGAGTCACTTAAATTTTCTGATGTACGCTTTGTGCCTATGTCTGCGTTAAATGGCGATAATGTTGTTGAGGAAAGTGAAAACATGCCTTGGTATCCAGGAGCTACATTAATGAAGCTACTGAATACCATGGATGTAAAAGATCAAAGTGAATTCACTGAGTTTCGCTTCCAAGTGCAATATGTTAATCGTCCTAATTTAGACTTTCGCGGATTTTCCGGCACTATAGCCTCAGGCCACGTTCTTGTAGGTGATCAGATCGTTGCACTGCCTTCAGGAAAAGTGAGTGTTGTTAAAGACATTGTCACCTTTGATGGGAGTTTAGAGCGTGCTGATAAGGGCATGGCTGTAACACTCACGCTTGAAGATGAAATTGATATTAGCCGCGGCGAAATCATGGTTAAAAAGGGTAGTTTGCCAACGTCAGCTAAAGACCTTAATGCAACTGTAGTATGGATGCATGAGAATGAGTTAGAGCCAGGGCGTGAGTATTTCATCAAACACGGTAGTAAAATGACTACTGGTCACGCTAATAAAATTATTAGTAAATACGATGTTAATACTATGGAAAAGTTGCCTGCTTCACAATTAGCTGTCAATGATATAGGTACGGTTGATTTTGTTGTTGGCGAAACCTTGCACTTTGATGATTATCAAAAAAATCGCGGTACAGGTGCGTTTATCATTATTGATAGAATAAGCAATGTTACAGTAGGTGCCGGTATGATAAACCATGCTGTTGACGAACAAATTCATGAGTATACA
The DNA here is from genome assembly GCF_030689115.1 of Psychrobium sp. 1_MG-2023. NCBI lineage: Bacteria > Pseudomonadati > Pseudomonadota > Gammaproteobacteria > Alteromonadales > Shewanellaceae > Psychrobium > Psychrobium sp. 1_MG-2023. The sequence continues at coordinate 55,877 of NZ_JAUYVJ010000025.1, forward strand.
GCGTTTGAGTTAGAATTAAATGCATTAATTCGTAAGCAATACCCACACTGGGGTGCACGAGACATTACTAAATAGCACAAAGCGAGATTAAAATTCCGCCTACTAAATAAATGATTTACAGGCGGGAACCTTGAGGCTGTAAGGCTATTGCCTTATAGCCTTTTTATTTTTTTATAGCTTCAGCAAGCTTTTAAACTTCTTAGATATGGATACAATATGTCACTTGAGCAATGGTTGATGGTTGGGATTTTTATTATCACTTTTATCAGCTTAGTTAAATACAGCCAAGTTCCAGAGCGTGTTTTTTCTGTGACAGTTTTACTGTGCTTGGCACTTTCCTTTGTCAGTGTTGATGATATTTTAACTAATGCGGTTAATCCAGGCTTAGTTACCCTCGTTTTATTAGTACTTTGTTCATTTGCCTTTGAGCGAACGAGCATCCTAAGGCGCTTATCTTCTGGCGTCTTTAATGGTTCAAAAATTAAGTCTACTCTGCGGCTTCTGCTCGGCACTGCTTTTGCCTCAGCTTTTATGAGCAACACTGCAGTAGTGGCTACCCTTATTAACACAGTGAAAAAAAATAAGCTTATCAACCCCGGTAAGCTCCTACTTCCACTATCATTTGCCGCTATTTTAGGTGGTACACTCACGCTAGTTGGTACCTCAACCAACCTTATCGTAAACAGTTTACTGATAAAACAAGGCCAGCAGAGCTTTTCTTTCTTTGATTTTAGCTTAATCGGCTTAGTGGCTTTAGCTTTATGTTTATTAGTTATTATACTACGAAGTAGAGCACTTCCTTTATTAGAAAATGATGACTTAGCTACTGATGATTATTTACTGGAGGCTGAGGTGGCAACAAGCTCGGCGCTTATAGGAAAAAGTATTGAGGGTAATGGTTTAAGAAATCTCGACTCGTTATTTTTAGTTGAGATTGTACGTCATGGTAAGCTGATTTCCCCTGTAACCCCAGATGAAGTAGTGCAAGATAAAGATAAACTTATCTTTAGTGGTGATATTTCTAAAGTATTAACCTTGCAGCAGTTCGATGGCTTGAATTTATTTGCCGAGCAAGATGATTTGTTACGTGATAACTTGACTGAAGTTTTGGTTAAGTCCGACTCTGCCATAGTCGGAAAAACGCTTAAAAAATCTGGTTTTAGAGCGCGATTTGATGCAGCTGTGGTTGCTGTTAGGCGAGAGGGGGGCGCTTTGTCAGGCAAGCTTGGTGATATTGTGTTGCAACCCGGCGATTTCTTAGTACTTGCAGTTGGCCAAGATTTTTGTACTCGCCCTAACCTATCTAAAAACTTTTATATTTTGTCAGGCCATCAAGCTGAGAATATTCTCAGTGGTTGGCGTGATCATTCAACTGTATGGGGCTTTATTGTTAGTATATTAGTGTCGGTATTTACGTCATTACCCTTATTGACCTGTTTGTTCTTTTATCTTGCTTTTCTTATTTTCTGTGGAGCATTAACTGTTAATGAAATAAAACGTCGTTTTCCATTAGAGATATGGATGATAGTACTGGGTGCGTTAACTTTAGCATCTGCCATAGAAAACATTGGCATTGCCACTATGTTTGCACAATATATTGAAGGTTTCTTGCAAGGTCAAAGTGTCTATTTATCTTTTGTGTTGATTTTTGTTTTAACCTTAATAATGACAGAACTTATCACCAATAGCGCTGCTGCAGCATTAGCTTTTCCTATTGCCTACAATATAGCCATGGGGCTTGGGGTTGATCCTATGCCGTATGTGATGGCGGTTGCGTTTGCTGCTAGTGGTAGCTTTATCAGCCCTTATGGCTACCAAACTAATGTGATGGTATATAACGCCGCCAATTATCAATTAACTGATTTTGTTAAGTTTGGTTTACCTATTTCGATAATATACTGTATCAGCGTGATTGTAACGATACCATTAGTTTACCCTTTTTAATTTCCCTTGTTTATTCATTACAATGAACTATTAAGTATGAGAATCACTATGAAAATAGCCAATATTGAAGCCGTTAGTCAAAAAACAAAAAACACCGTGTGGCACGAACAACATATCAGTAAAAAACAACGTTCTGAATTAAAAAAACAAAAGCCTGTGTTACTTTGGTACACCGGTCTAAGTGGCTCAGGTAAATCTACCATAGCTAATGCCGTTGATGCGTTGTTATTTAAGCTAGGCTGTCATAGTTACTTACTTGATGGGGATAATGTGCGCCATGGCCTCAATGGTGATTTAGGTTTTAGTGACGAAGCCCGTGTTGAAAATATTCGCCGTATTTCAGAAGTGGCTAAATTATTTCTAGATGCTGGTCTTATTGTCTCAACTGCTTTTATTTCACCATTTTCGAGTGACCGTGCGTTAGCTAAAGCAAAGTTAGAGGATGGTGAGTTTATTGAAGTGTTCATCGATACACCTATAAGTATTTGTGAACAGCGCGATCCTAAAGGCTTGTATAAAAAAGCGCGGGCAGGTGAGATAAAAGATTTTACGGGAGTTGATTCAACCTATGATGTTCCCGAGTTTCCGCAAGTCCATGTGAAAACGGCTGAGCAGTCAATTGAACAGTGCGCTGTACAAATTGTGAACTTCTTAATGAAACAAGGGTTTGTGGCAAAAAGCCCTATTGGCTAACGATTTATTCACACTATAGCAAAATAGCTTATGGTAAAATCCAGAATTAAATCAAAATAAGGATAAAACCAAACTTTAAGGAATACCTGATGCAGTATGATGTTTTTAATGGTGATGCTGATGGCATAATCGCATTACTACAGTTACAACTTTATAACCCAACTAACAGTGTGAAAATTACTGGCGTTAAGCGCGATATTGCTTTACTTAAACGAGTAGATGTTAAAGCAGGTGACACTATACGTGTACTTGATATTTCTATGGAGAAAAATCTTGAAGCGTTAAATAATGCCTTAGTTATGGGAGCTGATGTTTTTTATGTTGATCACCATAGAACGGGAGATATTCCGAAGTCCGACAATTTAAAAGCTTATATAGATTTGGATGCAAATACTTGTACTAGTCTAATTATTAGTAAGCTTTTAGATAACGAGTTTCATTTGTGGGCTATCACAGCTGCTTATGGCGATAATCTTTTTGCTAAAGCGGATGAAGAAGCGGACAAGCTTGGGTTAACATTACAGCAGAAACAGCAACTGAAAGCGTTTGGTACCTACATTAATTACAATAGTTATGGCAACGATGTAAGTGACTTGCATTACCCTCCTACCGAGCTATTTGAAATGTTATTAGCCTACTCATCGCCATTTGATGTTATCAATAAAGTTGACTCTGTTTATCACAAGCTATCAACTGCCTATGATTATGACATGGAAAAATCGCGTGCTGCAGAAGTGTTATTTGATTCAAAGGTAGCTAAAGTTATTTTACTTGAGGACGCAGCTTGGTCTCGTCGAGTCAGTGGTGTATTAGGGAATGATTTAGCTAATCAATCACCAAGCAAAGCTCATGCTGTTATTTCTTACAATAACGAAGGTGGCTACACGGTAAGTGTTCGTGCGCCATTGTTGAATAAGCAAGGTGCAGATATTGTTTGTTCTCATTTTAAAACGGGTGGCGGACGTACTGCAGCTGCAGGCATTAATCATTTAGACAGGTCAGAATTAAGTGAGTTTATTAGAGTGTTGAGTGATTATTACACTAGTTAAAAATTTTGAAAGTCATGGTTGCCCCTGTGGGGGTTGAGCTCATAATTAAATAAATGGCGTAAGATCGAGCCAACTTATATAGATTGTTAAAGACAATAGAGATCTGTATCATTGACAAGGCATTTTCTGTACCGTCTGCATTCTATAATAAGTGCTATTCATACTAGGTATTCATTGAGCCAAAAACTTAAAGCATGGATGAATATCCGCCTAAAAACTGAAAGAAAATGATACAGTAACGGCCATGGTTGATACCGCTAAGGTTTTAGTTACTATTGAAATAACCTCTTTAAAGTAAAATAGTAGGAAGGTAATTAAAATTGAATATTAAAGTCTTAAGGGGGTAACATGCGAAGTTACTTTACACCTATGTTGCAGTTGTCGCGCTCAAAAAAGAGATTAATTACATTACTAATTGATTCAATATTTTTGTTTTGTGCTTTTTGGTTGGCATTCTTTATGCGTTTAGACACTGTTACACCAATATTTGAACAAAAGTATTGGGCGGTGTTTCTTGGCGTGTTACCTGTTAGTTTACTGGCATTTATTAAGCTTGGTCTTTACCGTGCTGTTCTACGTTACATGAATATGCATGCTGTTTGGGCTATTGCAACGGGAAGCTTAATATCAGCTCTTACATTTATTGGTTTTTCATTTTTCTTTAATGCAGGTGTGCCAAGAACTGTCCCATTCATTTTTATGTGCTTTTGCCTTATTTTTGTCGGTGGCTCGCGCATCGCTGTCCGTGCGCTAATCGGTCATCAACGTTGGCATAAAAAGGCTTCTGTACTGATCTATGGTGCTGGCTCAGCAGGGCGTCAATTAGCGACTGCTTTGGCCCAAGGACCTGAATATCATGCTGTTGCTTTTGTTGATGATGACAAGGCGGTGCAAGGGCACGATATGCAAGGTATTCATGTTTATTCGCCAAGTAAAATTGAAAGCTTAGTCGAAGATAAAAGTATTGAAAAGGTGCTTCTGGCACTTCCCAGCACTAGCCGCTCTCGCCGTAAAGAAATATTAGCTCAGCTAGAGCCTTTACCTGTTCAAGTGCAAACAACACCGGGGATGGCTGATTTAGTCAAAGGCCATGCAAAGCTTGAAGAGTTTAAAGATGTCGGGGTTGAAGATTTACTTGGGCGGGATCCTGTTGCGCCTAAAAAAGATCTCATGACTGCTGATATCACTGGTAAAGTAGTCATGGTCACAGGAGCTGGCGGTTCTATTGGTTCAGAATTATGTCGCCAAATTTTACGCTTAAAGCCGACTAAGCTAGTCTTGTTCGAGTTATCTGAGTTTGGCTTATATTCTATCGATAAAGAACTTAATGAATATAAGCAGCAGAAAGGCTTGGATGTTGAAATTTATCCAATGGTAGGCTCGGTTCAGCGCACAAACCGTATTGAGATGGTGATGAGAAGCTTTGCTGTGCAAACGGTTTATCATGCGGCCGCTTATAAACATGTGCCTTTGGTTGAGCACAATGTGGTTGAAGGGGTTAGAAATAATATCTTTGGTACTTATTATACTGCTTGTGCGGCGATTAATGCCAATGTAGAAACCTTTGTTTTAATCTCTACTGATAAAGCAGTTCGTCCTACTAATGTGATGGGTACAACCAAGCGAATGGCTGAGTTAGTACTTCAGGCATTGTCTAAAACACAAGATAGTACGCGTTTTTGTATGGTTCGTTTTGGTAATGTGCTTGGTTCTTCTGGTTCTGTTGTACCGTTATTTCGTAAGCAAATTAAAGAGGGTGGTCCAGTTACTTTAACTCACCCTGATATTACCCGCTTTTTTATGACGATTCCTGAAGCATCACAGCTAGTAATACAAGCGGGTGCAATGGGTAAGGGGGGTGATGTCTTTGTGCTTGATATGGGCGAGTCGGTTAAGATTTTTGACTTGGCAAGTAAGATGATTCATTTAAGTGGCTTTAGTGTTAAAGATGCTAAAAACCCAAATGGGGATATTAAAATTAAGTGTACTGGTTTACGCCCTGGTGAAAAGCTTTATGAAGAGCTATTGATTGGTGATAATGTTAGTGGGACTAATCATGAGCGCATTATGACAGCGCAGGAGGTTATGCTGTCATGGGATGAGCTTGAGCCATTATTAGCGCAATTGGATGATGCTTGTCATAACTTTGAACACGAAAGAATCCGTGAATTATTGTTAAGTGCGCCTACTGGCTTTAACCCAACGGATGGCATTTGTGATTTAGTGTGGCAGCAAAAACACAAAGGTGAGACTCGAACAGCTGAGATTGTTGATTTGAAAAAAGTGAATTAGTCTTCTATTTTCTGCAACTTTATTAAAAGGTGACTTTTTAGTCACCTTTTTTGTTTTCTTAGTTGTGAAGAGTCATCCTGAAGGTGTTTTTATCGTAAACGCGCAACTAACCCGTTGTGCCTAGCCTGACGTGTAATCGAGCTGCACATTCCACGGCATGAGTGCCGTTAAGTCTGCGTTATCATCCAAGGTCGG
>NZ_JAUYVJ010000026.1:0-57888 GCF_030689115.1 Psychrobium sp. 1_MG-2023
CTCTACCGTAACAAAAACGAGATCCCGGCTAAAAGCATGCCGGGATGACGCATACTTGTTACTAACAGCGTCGCCCTTGTGGTGTTTTAATCCAGAGCCCTTGGTTACTTCATGAGGTTCTGGATAACAGCCTTCCAGAACGACGAACTTGGTGTCGTCCTGAACCTGTTTTATTCAGGCCTCGCTCTACCGTAACAAAAACGAGATCCCGGCTAAAAGCATGCCGGGATGACGCATACTTGTTACTAACAGCGTCGCCCTGAACGTGTTTTAATCCAGAGCCCTTGGTTACTTCATGAGGTTCTGGATAACAGCGTTCCAGAACGACGAACTTGGTGTCGTCCTGAACCTGTTTTATTCAGGCCTCGCTCTACTGTAACAAAAACGAGATCCCGGCTAAAAGCATGCCGGGATGACGCATACTAGTTACTAACAGCGTTCCAGAACGACGAACTTGGCGTCGTCCTGAACGTGTTTTATTCAGGACCTCGCTTTACAGTATCGAGTTACGCCATCACCGCTTCGATTTCATCAACGGTTTTAACCACATCTTTGGTTAATACTTCATTGCCATCAACGGTGACCAATAAGTCATCTTCGATACGAACACCAATGCCACGCCATTTTTCGTCAACGCCGCTATCTTCGCTGATGTAGATACCCGGCTCAATGGTTAACACCATGCCAGGTTCTAATACACGAGTACGTTCGCTGGTGCAGTAATCACCAACATCATGGACATCAATACCGATCCAATGGCCTAAGCCGTGCATGTAGAAGTCTTTATAAATTTCTTCTTCCATCAGTTGCTCAAAGTCACCTGAAATTACACCTAAATCCAATAAGCCTTGTGTAACAATTCGAATCACTTCATCGTTTGCGGCTTTCACTGTACTACTTGGCTTAATCAGTTTAATCGCAGCAAGTTGTGCTTCAAGCACTAGATTGTAAATTGCTTTTTGCTCCTCACTAAACTTGCCGTTCACTGGGAACGTGCGGGTAATATCAGCTGCATAGCCTTGATATTCGCAACCGGCATCGATTAACACTAAGTCACCGTCATTTAGCACTGACTCGTTTTCGGTGTAATGGAGGATACAAGCATTATCTCCGCCGCCAACAATGCTGTTATAGGCGGCAAAGCGTGCGCCACGGCTAGCGAACTCATGCATAATTTCCGCTTCAAGTTGGTATTCAAATTGACCCGGCTCGACAAACCTCATCGCACGCGTATGTGCATCACTGCTGATACGTGCCGCTTTTCGCATCACTTCAACTTCGGCGTTTTGCTTGAATAAACGCATATCATCAAGGATCAAACGTAAATCAATTTGCACACTTGGCGCGCGCCAGTTCTTTTTCATGCCTTGGCGTAACGCTGTCATGGTTTCGGTGAGCTGTTGTTCACCTCGCATTGACTCGCCATGACAACTATAAAGCGTTTCACAACCGTTGATGAATGGCGGTAATGCCGCGCTTAACTCATTAATCGACAACGCTTGGTCAATATCAAAGTTCTTAAGCGCTTGTGCCTGACCTAAACGGCGACCGTGCCAGATCTCTTGTACCTTGTCTTTATCACGGTTAAACAAAATCGTTTCTTGACCGTGATCTTTCTTGATTAATAACAACACAGCATCCGGCTCATTAAAGCCAGTCAGGTAATAAAAGTAGCTGTTTTGTCTGAAGTGGTATTCAGTATCTGCACTACGCGTTTTTTCATCGGCAGCGAAAATAACGGCTGCACTGTTCATCTCTAATTGTTCGAATAGGGCTTTGCGTCGACCGCTAAAAAATTGTTCATTTAACATTAGTGAATCTTCTTATCGTTTTTTTCAGGCTTTGGTTGTTGGCCTAACTCAGCAAAACATACCATTGAGGTCATGCGCACATATTCAGCAACTTGCTCGAAGAATTGTTCTGATTCTTCATCATCACTGATTTGAGTATCAATTTGACTGATCTGGCTTAAATCTTGTAGCGCTTCTTTAATTTCTTTTGATAGTTTCTTACCGCTTTCATTGCCAATAGCAAAACCGGCCATAAAGCTTTCGGTCCATTGCGCTAAAGCTTGTGCACGCTCAGCAAGGGGCTGTCCATCATCCGGTAATAATAGTTTAACTTGGTAGTCACCAGAGAGAAATTCATTACAGGCTTGAGCAAACAGTTGTTGCAAGCTTTGTTTTAGATCGACAGGTAACGCCAGACCATCGTTCATTAGGTCATTAAAGCCACCATACCAGCTGCCATCTTCAAGATTAACGCCACCACAAATAAGACCACAAATAATACCGTGTGATTCGCTTGCCGTTGCGCCAAGCTCAGCCATAGATAGATTTTTATTCAGTTGTTGCCATGAAATTTGCGTCATTATATTTGCCTTGTAAAACTAACGTAGTGGGTATTCTAGCAGTTGCGTCGGATGCTTAGAAATCAAAAATTTAAATTCGCTGATAAATTCAACATTTAGTCGAAGATCAGTCGTAAACGAGTAATAAAACGTCACATAGCCATTGAACATCTGTCAGCTTCTCGCATATACTGAGGTTACTTCCTGGGGTGTTCGTGAGTGTTCTGTGTTCCCGAGCCAATATACATACCAAGGGTGTTAATTCCTTTACTATTGCGCAAGCCCGGCATGCACCGGGAAGCCTGCGGTAATAATTAACTCCCGCCTTGAACCGTCTGGTTCGAGGGCCAATGTTCACAGCGGCACTTTGGGAATATTAATCTTTTCTATAGATGGCTCTACTGCTCATCAAGCAATATCAACTTCTTAGTCTCTGATTTTTCTCTACCATAAAAAAAACTCCCAGTACCATTTGATACTGAGAGCAAGCAAAACTTTTTCAATAAAATTAATTGCACTTTATTGCTTATCCAAAGCGAGATCCTGAATAAAACATTTTCAGGATGACGATGTGTGGGGCATCAGGCATAAACAACGCCGCCATTCCGGCATGCTGGTAGCCGGAATCTCATCCCTTGATAGCACATTCCTTGATAACAACACGAGATCCTGAATAAAACATTTTCAGGACGACGATGTGTGGGACATGAGACATAAGCAACGCCGCCATTCCGGCATGCTGGTAGCCGGAATCTCATCCCTTGATAACACATTCCTTGATAACACATTCCTTGAAAACAATACGAGATCCTGAATAAAACATTTTCAGGATGACGATGTGTGGGGCATCAGGCATAAGCAACGCCGTCATTCCCACAGTCTTTTGAGCGGGAATCTCATGAGATAATCAGCACCATCATCGGAGTAACAACCATCAATAGATCTCGGCTTAAACCACTACAGGGATGACACAATAGGAGAGTCCTGTTTAACACGCGACTAAAAGCTATAACTTAGCCCAGTGTAGAAGCGGCGACCTGCTGCTGGCGCATACTTTTCTTTGCCATAAGATATCGACGCTTGTTGCGCATAGTACTTATCGGTCAGGTTGGTAACTCGGCCATGCAATCTTAATTTATCACTCAATTGATAGTTAAATTTAAGGTTAGCTGTCGTGGTACCACCATACATTTTAGTGTTCTGGTCATCCATGTAGTAATCACCCATTGATTTTACTTCGATGACGCCTGTGAATTCGCTCAACACTTGTGGTGTGTAAACCAAGCGTAGGTTAGCGATATGTTCAGGGGCAAGTTTTAGCTTGTTGCCTGAGTTATCAACTTCTTTGCTATTACCGTTACGATCAACACGCCCGGCATCAATAATGTATTCATCATATTCATGTACCGATTTACTCAAGGCTAATGAGACCTCTAAGTCGTTGGTAACCTGACTGTTGATACTAAATTCAATACCTTTGTGAATCACGCGACCAGCATTGGTTTGATAAGCAAAACCTTCTTCATTGTATGCACGCACGAGAGCATCGTCTAAATCCATGTAATACATTGCGACTTGCGCATTAAAAACATCATGGTTAATCTTGTAACCCAATTCATACGTATCAGATGTTTCCACATCAACACCACCGATTAAGCTGTCAGTACTGCCTGAGCTAATGTGATACAAAGACCCTGCTGTTGGAATACGAAAGCTATTGGCATAACGGGCATACACGGAGCTTTGTTCATCGAGTAAGTAGTTAAGCGACATTTTCGGGCTAAAGTGATTAAAGCTATCTTCGCGATCCGCTAAACGGCGCTTACCGTAACCATCATCAGCAAGCGGAGCTAAAAAGTTATCAAAGTCATAGTTGTTATAGTCATAGCGACCACCGAACGCCACGGTTAACTGGTCGGTTAACTCATGTTGATATTGAAAGTATGGTGATATGCCAGTGTAAGTTGTTTCATCATCGTAGAACTGATGCCCTGCAATGAATGTGTTACCTCCCCAACCTGTAGTCGTAATGGTTTGAGGTTGGTATGACAATGACTCACCTTTAGAACGTTCAACGTCTAAGCCTACAATTAATTCTCCCTCATCGCTGGGTTCAAATGATAGGTAAGCGAGCAAGCCTAGCGTGGTCACTGTGCTTTCTTGTTTTGGCATGTTGTTATTCCACGTTGCCGTGTAGTCATTGGTGCGCTGGCGTAGATATGGGACCAAGCTAACGCGGTAATCATCTTGGGTGATTTTTTCCCATGTTGTACTTAAGCGATAGTATTTGCTGTTACGTAATGGATCTGACGCCAACACTTGATCGGTTAAACCAGATGACTTTGGATTATTTTCAAAATCATCAATCAATAAGCTTGTTGCCATCTCCTGCTCTAAGTCTGAAGCGACAAAACTCGTGGTGAGAGTTTCATCATCGCCAAGAATATACTTATGCTTTACATGAATTTCCCCACGCTCAGATGCTGTGTGGTCACGATAGCCTTCATTTGTTTGCAGCGAGCCTGAGATAGCAATCCCTTGGCTTTCATCAATTGCATTTGAGTAATAAGCTTTTGCTTTAGCATAACCGTATTCGCCTAGTGTTAAACCGATATGGCCTGACGGCGTCATGGTGACATCTTCACTTAGCGTATTAATGGTCGCAGCAATGGCACCCGAGCCGTGTAATGAAGTGCCCGCCCCTTTTATCACTTCAATACGTTTAATAGTTGAGTTAAAACTGCTCCACCACAAGGCATTGTGATTAAAGAACGCAGCTGACTGTAGCGGAATATTATCTTGTAAATACAAGTAATAACCGGAGTAGTTAATTGGCATTCGTATAGCGGCGTTATGTCCGTGGCCGCCTTGTAATTGATTAAGCATCACACCAGAAACCGTATTTAATGACTCACTGATGTGCTGCCCGTTGTCTTGATCAAGCACAGATTTACCAACAAACTCCACCGCAATCGCTTGTTCGATATCTTTTTTAGCAATTCGGCTGGCAGAAATAGTAATACGTTCAATTTCTTGTTGGCTTTTCTCAACTTGCGCTGCTAATTGTTCAGCAATAAGAGTAGTAGGTAGCATCAACGAAGAGATGCTTAAAGCGACTAGCGACATACGTGTCATAGTATAAAATCCACATCAGTAAAATATGGTGCAGAATATACGCTTGTCGCAGACACTTCGGAATGTGACATATTGTCGCAGGGAGGGATGTAAAGGTGACTACAGTGTCAGAAGTCGATACCCCAATGACGTAGCCCTGAAGGTCTTTTTATTCAGGGCTTCGCACTACACTCAACAACTGAGATCCCGACTAAAAGCATACCAAGAGGACTACTGTAGGGCTGACATCATGCGTCACTCTGAAATACTGTTATTCAACATCTCTGTTATTTCAGGAGGTCGATTTTATTCACTGGCCAAATTACGCTTAAACCAATCGGAACTTAACGGCTGACTAATAGTAAAAGCGCCGCGTATATCCCCCTCGTGATAGCCCGTGGCTTTATCTTGTGGATAGAGCATTTTTATTTTAGCAGCGACGTGAGGCTTGATATTCGAACCATGACAGGCAAGACAAGGTTTTTGGGCCGTTGGAATTGCTTTGATGTAACGCAGCGTTGGCTGCCCATTAAAGTTGACCACTTCAGCGTATTCAAGTTGAGAGAATGCGACATTTTGGGCTTTTTTCTGCTCCAACTTATTAAGCACTGCACTTTCCCATGCATCGGGAGCGTTATCTGGATTTCTAGCTTTCAAGCTTGTACGGCCCACACGCCAGCCCGTTTGTTGCTCAAATTGCTGAGCTAGCTTAGGAGCAACCTCATTACATACGTTAATGGCAGCAACAGGCCCTTGCCCCTTTAATGCTGGTTTGAGTGTTCCTTGAAGATTACCTGCAAACTCCTTAACCAATAAACGGCTGGCTTGCACACGTTGCTCAAACTCTTGCTTACTCAGTGTTATAGTTTTCTCGTTCGCCACAACTGGCTGAGCTGTCGTTAAGCCAACAGCCACCGTACTAACGATTGCAAGGCCACGTTTAGATAGCTTGGCGGTTGAAAAAATCTTTTTGAATTTCATAATCACAGCATCCATTTTTATTAACCAATAAAGATTAGATAAATCTAATTTAACATAACGCAATTAATATAGCACTTTTTTCATTGCTCGCTAATGCAATGCATTGTTCTTTATCTTAGTCGTTAAACTCTCTAAACTAGGAGCAATTATGATTTTAAAAATGCTTAATCGCTATGATCCATCGTGACCGTCAGCAGCTACGTCAGTTTATTCGTATAAAACGACAACAGTTATCCGTAATCGAGCAACAGCAAGCCAGTGAGCAGCTAGCCGCTCAATTAGTTTCACAGCTAGACTCTACCGTCAAACAGGTTGCAATCTACCTTGCCAATGACGGTGAAATCGACCCAATGCCATTTATAAAAATGCTGTGGCAATGCGATATCGAGGTTTATCTGCCCGTCGTTCATCCTTTTTGTCCCGGTTATTTGTTATTTTTGCGCTATCAAGTTGATAGTGAATTAATTAATAATAAATACGGTATTCCAGAACCACGTTTAAATGTGTCGACGGTTTGTCCAGTCAGTGAACTAGATGTTGTTTACACTCCGTTGGTTGCTTTTGATCATAAAGGCAACCGCATGGGCATGGGTGGCGGTTATTATGATAGAACGCTAGCTAATCATCAGAATGTCATCACTATAGGTTTGGCTCATGACTGCCAAGAAGTAAATCAATTACCGATTGAGCGCTGGGACGTGCCACTGAACTGTATTGTTACACCAAATAAAATCATCACCGCAACCAGCAATAACATGCTACAGGATGAACAATAATGGCAGCGAGATCGAATGAGTATGTGATCTTATTACACGGCTGGGGCCGCAGTGAAAAATCAATGTTATTAATCAGCCACCAACTAAAAAAAGCTGGTTATGGCATCGTCAACATCAATTATCCATCCAATGATAAACCCATTGCAGAGCTGGCTGATTTAGCGGTTGCACAAGGCATTGCAGAGTGTGAAGCTCGTGATGCCAAAGTCATTCATTTTGTAACGCATTCGCTTGGCGGTATTTTAGTACGTCATTACTTCGAAGATCGCGAACTAGATACACTGGGGCGAGTGGTTATGCTCGGCACACCAAACCATGGCAGTGAAGTCGTCGATGCCTATAAAAAACTGTATTTATTTAGACAGCTTGCTGGTCCCGCGGGCTTGGCCCTTGGCACCAGTGAACAAGATGTCCCGAACCAGTTAGGCGCAGTTAGTTTTGAGTTGGGCGTCATAGCAGGCTCAAAAAGTATCAACCCGTTTTTATCTTTGCTGCTACCCGGTGATGATGATGGCAAAGTCTCGGTTGAGTCGACTAAAGTGGAGGGGATGACCGACTTTATTACCCTGCCCACAACTCACCCCACCATGCTGATTAGTCCTGCGGTGATCAAGCAGGTCATTCACTTTTTACGCCACGGTAACTTTAATAATTAGGCTTTTTTGTGCAAAAACTTCCAATCAGTGATGTTCTAGAGACCTTACATCAAGCAATTAATAACACAGCTCAAGTGATCCTCCAAGCACCGCCAGGAGCTGGTAAATCGACCTTTTTACCATTACAACTTTTACTAAAAGCCGAGCAACTTCACCCCAATTTTGCGGGAAAGAAAATTCTAATGCTGGAACCGCGGCGTTTAGCGGCACGTAATATTGCGCGGTATATTGCATCACAGCTCAATGAGCCCGTAGGAAAAACCGTCGGTTATCGTGTACGTGGCGAGCATAAGGTGTCTAATGACACCCGCCTAGAGATCATTACCGAAGGGATCTTAACGCGAATGATCCAGCAGGATCCTGAACTAAGCGATGTCGCTCTGGTGATTTTTGATGAATATCACGAGCGCAGTATTCATGCTGATACGGCCCTCGCCTTATGTTTAGAAATTCAAGATGCATTACGCGATGACCTATGCTTACTGGTCATGTCTGCGACACTAAACAGTGAACAGCTCACGCAGTTATTACCCGAGGCGCAGGTGATTACTTCACAGGGGCGTTGTTATCCGGTGGATATTTACTATCGACCGCGCAACCCAAAGCTCCCTCTGCCCGGTCAAGTATCAGGGTTAATCGAACAAGCGTTACAAGACTATGACGGTAATATTTTAGTCTTTTTACCCGGCGCATCTGAAATTAATAAAGTCGCCTCACAGCTAAACCACTTACCTGCTAATACGCATGTTTGTCCTTTATATGGTCAGCTGAAACAGCAGGCTCAAGATCAAGCGATAGCGCCAACGACTAACGGTGAGCGCAAGGTGGTGTTAGCGACTAATATCGCAGAGACCTCATTAACCATTGAGGGCATTTCACTGGTTATCGATAGTGGCTTAGTTAATATGGCGAGCTTTAATCGCAATAATGGAGTCACTAAGCTAAGCAAAGAACCAATCTCGCAAGCATCGAGCGAGCAACGCGCGGGTCGTGCCGGTCGTGTTCAAGCAGGTCATTGCTGGCGCATGTGGCCACAAGAGCAACAATCGCGCTTAGCAAAATTCGATCAACCAGAAATTGAGCGCAGTGATCTATTACCGCTTGCGTTAGAGCTAGCCAAATGGGGCGTGCAAGATGTTAATCAGCTCGCTTGGTTAAACCCGCCACCAGCCCATAACCTACAACAAGCTCGTGACTTATTAATCGAGTATGACGCGATGGATAGTCACGGTCAGCTGACTAGGCATGGCGAAGCTATGTATCAATTTGGCAGCAACCCTCGCCTAGGTCACATGATGTTATGGGCCAAAGAACACGATTCAGCCTTGTGTGCCACCGCAACGCTATTAAGTGCGATGCTTGAGCAAACCAACGCATTAACCAAAGAAATAGATATTGAGAATCAGCTTAATTTTTTAGCTCACCAACGTAGCTTGAATGCGAGCCAGCAGCAAATCATTAATCAGGCTAAAAAGTATTGCCAAAACTTAGGCGTATCCTACGGTCAGTTTGATAGTGGTGAGTGCGGTTTATTACTCGCCCAAGCCTACCCTGACCGCATCGCCAAACAACGCGCTAACAGTGATAAATATCAAATGGCCAATGGCTATGGAGTTAATTTACCTGAAGGGTATCATGCAAAACACCCCTATATTGTGGTGGCAGACCTAATGAGCTTTAGCGGTAATCGACAGGCGAGCTCGCAAAATGAAGGGCGGATATTTTTAGCCGCACCTGTGGATATTGAACAATTAGAACAACGCAGCCCCGAGCATTTTAAATCACAACAACTACTGCAATGGGATGATCGCAGTGACAAAGTCATTGCCTTAACACAACTTAAATTACGCCAGCTGATAATTAAAGAGCAGCCGCTAAGTAAGCCAGATTTATCCATGCTCAATCAAGCACTCAGTGATGGCTTGCGCGCTAAAGGGCTAAGCTACCTTAATCTGTCCAAAACAGAAACCCAGTTATTACAACGCTTACAGTTTGCGCATAACAACGAGCCAGAGTTGTGGCCAGATTATAGTGAAGCGGCTTTATTGCATGAACTCAGTGAGTGGCTAGAGCCGTTTTATGATGGCGCGAAAAAGCTCACTGCATTAAAACAGATTAATTTATCCGATGCATTACTGTCGCGTCTTGATTGGCCACAGCAACAGCAACTTGCTCAGCTCTATCCAACCCACTTAACGGTGGCCAGTGGCTCCAATATTCGCCTCGATTACAGTGATGGCGAACAAGTAAAACTCTCAGTGCGGATACAAGAGCTTTTTGGCACCATGGTTAATCCAAGCGTTGGGCGAAATCAACTCCCGGTGTTAGTTGAAATGTTATCCCCGGCGCAGCGCCCGATTCAGCTGACCAAAGATTTAGTGAGCTTTTGGCACGGCAGCTATGATGAAGTCAAAAAGGATATGAAGGGGCGTTACCCGAAACTACAATGGGGTATTCAACATTGACAAGGCACAAGAGGTGATACTCGTAGTTTGACACCAAGTGCATTTTTTCAAAGTACAATTAAAAAGAAAAGAAGCTTTTGATGGCTTAGGGATTAACTTTTATCTAAGATATGCTAAAAGGTCAATGCGGCTTTATTGGGTCTCAATATAATATTCATCCCCAGTTTTGGCATGATGACCGATTAAAAATCTTCAGAGTAAATAGTTCTAAACCTTTGATACTCAGAAATATACTCCCTATTTTTATTAATGTTATTTGCTTCTCCATTTATTTCCTGATAATACTTTGAAAGTTCATTCATGCGATTGGAAGCTTCAATCCAATGACGATAACGTCGTGATTTTGTAAATGGATCCCATGCTAGACAATCAAGAGCTGCAAATAAAGGATGTGAATCGGTAAACTCCTCCAAAATATATTTCAGTAATAAGTTTCCATCATAAAAGCTTGCATGTTCGATATACCCAGAAATGAAATTCGAGTCGATTACTCCACAATCATTCATTTTCAATAACTTTTCAAAGTTTTCTGTCAGCGTTGTATACATAACTTTTCTTCGATCAATTATTCTTTTTGAGAGACTTTTCATTAGCCCACTTTCAGCAATTAAAGAAAGCTCTTCTTCATTTAGAGAATACTCTGTTAAATATAGAAAAATATCGGAGTCATCTGCAATGTTTATTATTTCTTTCAACATCCTAAATTCAATTGCTAGCGCAATACCTAATTGTTTAGTAGCCCCTTCATTAATATATTCATCAACACAATGCTCTTCAAAGCTATGTGATACGATTTTTAGGGTAACTCTTGTTTCTTTTTCTTCACTTTGCTCGAACACCTTTACCAACTCTTCGGTTGTAGGAATACCTTTAGGTTCCTTCCCATAAAGAGACTTATAAGCATCATATACGTCATACTTTGAAATATACCTTCGCGTCTTAAAAAGCCAAGATACATCATTCATGTCTTTTGTACGCGGAACCACAGGTAAGGAAATAGCCATAATTAAACCTTCAAATAATCAATTTTATTAAATACTAATTTGTCGTAATAAGTAGAGATATTGTTAAGCATGAACTTGTCAGATATTTCTATGATACCTATATAATCATCAAACCTTTGGCCTATTGATCCCCCAATAAAAAAGACTCTAATCATTGCCCCCTTACTCCAGTATATATAATATCTATCATGCATTGATTCTTTCGAGTGGATTAATTCAATACTTCCAAACAACCCATTTTTTATTAGATACTCCTTTCGGTCATTGATTTTTATTTTTCTATCTACCTTCTCCTCCTCACCACTTACAGAATTGAATTTTGATAGTATCTCTAGGTTTATCTTGCGACTTCCTCCAAATAAAGACGTGAGATTATCTAAGTCTATTGGCTTAACATAAGGATCGATAATTGATATTTTTTCTACTTCGGGCAAGTTATTTATACTGTTCTTAAAAAGGCTCACAGCATACTCAAAAGGCGCTTCACTTAACGTTTTTGGAATGCATGAATTAGAGCGGCTCACTAATAAATTACGCCTATCGGCTACCCTTTCTCTTAAACTAGACACTACTATTCACCTACATTCACGTTTAGTTCACTATACTTTGCAACCTTCGATCCGTTCTCCAAAGTTACGGTATCACCAATAACCTTTCCCTGAACTTTTATACTTCTTAAAAAACCGTGTCTGCTATTATAAATAGTCTCTCCTTGGTCAATAACTTTTACTTCGACTTCATCGGGGCTTTCATCAAAATTAACTATGACCTCGCCTTCTGAGATTTTGCCTTCTTTTACTTGAGGTTCCCTATCTTCAAAATACCCAAATAATATGTAACTTGCTTTAGTGTGAGCATAAAACTCATCATAGAATTTCACTTTTAATTTAGTAGGTAAACGCTTCTCATCAGGAGCAGGTCTATCAATGAATCGACAGTTCACAACAATACGGGTAGGCTCGTAATAGGTGTAAGTATTTATTAGCTCTGGACGACTTAGAAGGTCAAGACCAAATTTTATTTTTATTTCTTCCAGTAGTTTTTTGTGTTCATCAACCCAACACTGATATGTATTACTTGCCATTTCATGACCGACAAACATTTTTAGCTTACTGCAACGATCAATTAATGGGCTAAACATTACCTCATCAGATCGCCGAGTAATGAAATCATTATATTCGTCTGCGTAGTGGAGTGAAATATCTTTACAAATTAAGACTTTTCTTTGCTCTGGATTAGTTAAATCTATTCGCTTGTCAGACACGATGAACCTAGCTTTGTATTTTTTATTGAGGCTAATCGTTACATCCCTCGACTTATTTGAATCGAACTCTCCACAGCGCCAATTGATACACTCTCCGTAAATGATATGCTTATTACGATCATAGATAAGAAAGTATTTGTAACTATTCATAAAGCTCCTACTAGAAAATAAACGGTGTTTAATGCGTAGACCTTATAGCTGTAACCTATAGGTAAAGCTATTAGGGCTACACGCTTTAAAGCAATAATTTAGCACCAAAAAACTGGCGTAACAATTAATCTTTAATAGTTTAGTTTTAAATATAAATTTGATAAATAAGAAAAAAATATGGTGATCTTTCTAGCGAGCAAGCCTTCCTCGCTAGAGTTAACAAAGGAATTAAGTCATCAATTATTAGATTAAATCACATTAAAATTGGAGAGAACACAGTTAGGCGCGAGCTAGAAAAGATCACTCTTCAACAAAGGTTTCTGTAGCAACAAAGCCACCATCTTTATACTCACCGATAGCCACTAAATCACCATGGCTGTTGTACTTAAAAATATGATTAGGGTGTTGCTTTGAAACACCAAATCCACCATTATTTTCTTTGAGAAGCTGCTTTCTTAACTCAGCTTTCTTAATAGGGCAGTTCACTTCGGCAAAAATTGCTTCTGGGGATATGGATTTTTCATCAATCATCAGGTCGACTCCACTTACTTATTATTAGGGTAATTTTATCACAAATTTAAATGGTGCTTCGAAAATATAATATATGACTAGTACGTTGAACACTGCCCCAGATTTCATGCTGCAAGTTCATTTTCTTGCAACATCACCATAGAACATTATTAGCCGCGATAGTTGCTTGTTCTTTTGATTGAGCGACCAGGTACTTCCTCAAGTGGTTTTTCCGGCCATCGGTGTTTAGGGTATTTTCCACGCATGTCTTTTGCTACATCGAAGTATGATGACTTCCAGAAATTACCTAGATCACTGGTGGTTTGAATAGGCCTTCTTGCGGGGGAAAGAAGCTCAAAACGTAAGGGAACTTTATTTTGTGCCAATAAAGGCGACTCTAGCTGTCCGAACATTTCTTGTAATATAACCGCCACGGTTGGACCCTGGTGTTGGTCATACCTTACTGCCACTCTCTTTTTACTGGGCGTTATATAGTACTCAGGGGCCTGCTCGGCAAGAAGCTGTTGTTGGTCCCATGAAAAATTAGCGATCAGCAAGTCATAAATATTTAATTTTCTAAGTTGTTTTATTGATTTGACGTTCGATATGTATGGCAACAACCAACAGTCGAGTTGATTGATTAGGCTAACTTCTGAAATGCTCGGGAAGTCCTCTACAATGCCACTCAACCACTTAGCTCTAGAGAACCAAGAGTCACATTTATCGGACCAATTAAGAAACTTTAAACCTTCTTCACTCAATATATCTTTAATACACAGTTCAAACTCCTCTTTCGGAATTGAACTTAAAATATTATCTTCAACAACCAATGACTTGTAAGAGAGCTGTCGTCTGCCTGTTACTTTTTCTTTTTTGCTATCTAGGGAGTAATGCGTTGCTTCAGAAAGCTGCTGTTTTAAAGCATTTTTAACATCCTCAATGGAAATTGCAGCGCTTACGAATACTAAACCATCTTTATTCTTACCATCACAATCACAGACAACAAGCCAAGGTTCACCTTGAATTGAATCCGACTCTCTTAGAGTGACCCCTCTACCATTGGCTAGCAAATATCGGCTAGTTCCTTTACCACGCACCTGAGCTAAACGTTCAGGGTATGCTTTTAGAAGTAATGGACCTACATAAGCTTGTAGGTCGCTTAACGCGATAGAGTCTCCCAAATTTGAGACACCAGTCAAACGTGCAAAAGATTTAGCCAGAGTTATTGCTTGTTCCAATGCACCGAAGTTAACTTTATGGCTTGCCTTAAATGATTTTCTATTCTTCAAGTAATCGTTAAATATTAATACTCTTTCAATCACATCAGAACTATCAGCATTCACAATGATATCCCGCTCTGATAATAGCGCAGCTAAAATGCAGCTAACCTGCTTCTCATTCTGTGTATCACAACTAAGCAACATACTAGCGAGTCTAGGCTCAAGACCCAGTTTAAGGGCCTTCAATCCACGTTGAGAGATCTTATTGTTGCTACCAAATAAACCTAAAGCATAGTTAAGCTCACAAGCCACTTCGAAGTGATATTTAGGAGGCGCAGTCAACCAATTAACTGCTTCAAATGTAGTGATTCCCCACGCTGATAAATCTAAAGTGAGACTAGCTAAATTTGATGTAGTAATTTCATCTGCTTGAAAGTCGCTAAATGCATTATGTTCAGTCTCACTCCAAAGCCGAATACATCGACCGCTTTGTAACCTACCAGCACGACCAGCTCTTTGAGTTGCAGAAGCTTTTGAAATATACGAGGTCTCCAACCTAGATAACCCACTTTTTATATCAAAAGAAAGTACCTTTTCTAGTCCAGAATCTATTACGCAAGTAATGCCTTCAATCGTTAAGCTAGTTTCTGCAATATTGGTGGAAAAAATAACTCTACGATGATTATTAACTTTTTTACTTAGCACTAACTCCTGCTGTGGTAACGGTAGTCCGCCGTAGAGTGGTAAAAATTCAATATTAGAATGGTATTGCTCTTGTGCGGACTGCATACAACGCTTAATGTCTGCTTGGCCGGGTAAAAATACTAGTATATCGCCGTCCATATCGTTTTCTAATAAAGAACTAAGAGCTTTCATTACCTGCACAGATAAATGAGTTTTTGTTCGACCTAAATATTCAACTTCAACTGGGTAAGTCCTACCAGGACATCTCATTATTGGTGCTTGGCCTAAATAGCGAGAGATTTGCTCAGTGTCTATAGTTGCAGACATCACAAGTAACTTTAGATCTTCTCGGTAAGCTTCTTGTACTTCAAGCGACAACATTAAAGCTAAATCAGCATGGATAGAGCGCTCATGGAATTCATCAAAGATAATAAGACCTACACCGCTTAGTTCAGGGTCGTTTTGCAACCTGCGAGTAAGTACACCCTCTGTCACTATCTCAAGAATAGTATCTTGGGATGTTTTTCGTTCATTACGTATTTGATAACCTATTCGCTGCCCAACTTTTTCACCTAATAGCTTGGCTAGGTAAAAAGCTATCGACTTAACCGCGACTCTACGCGGTTCTAGCATGATTATCTTTTTACCATTAAGGATATTAGCTTTTAACAGACTAAGGGGCACAGCTGTTGATTTACCAGCCCCAGGCTCAGCTTGAAGAACTAAGCTTTGACCTTGCTGTAACTTAGAAGTAATTTCGGGTAAGTACTTTTCAATAGGTAACAAGTTTTAGCTGCGCTTTTCGTTGGTGTGTAATGCTGATTATATCAGACGTGTTTTCATTACGTTATAAGGGGCAAATATTTTATGGCTCAAAAGAGCCAACTATTTGAGCCATAAATCGCATTTATTGATTCATACAATGCAATACATTAACTTTCTCATCGCAAATTTTGCAAGCTATCGGCACACAAGACGTTACGTTTCAATCAAAACGTTACAAGTCTTCTCTCAAGTATTCATCAAAAGATTTACTCGACGTTCTATAAAGATTGATATACAAATTTTTATAGCAATTATAATATCTCATAACTGCTACTTTTGAGAACGGTTGTCCCCTAGTTGTAAGCAAATCATGACTATTGAGTAAATCGGCTTGTTTTTGATATGACCATTCAAGTGCATTATATTTGGCTAATAAAAAACACATCTCTCTAGCTTTTTCTTCTTTTAAATCTGTGCGTTTATAATTAGCAAGTTTACGATTGCCCGTAAGTTTTAAAAGTAGTTTGTCATTACACCGATTACAGCAAAGAAGAGTTTTAGCATCTTCCCAAACGGTAACTTCTTTCATCATCGTTTTCGATGAGTAGAAATCGTCACACAACGAGCATTCAAAATATTGTTCCATCATATCGTTACCTTTCAGTCGTAACGTTACCAGTTACAAAATTTTTAAGGATAGGGATTTGTAACTTCAAGTACTGAGCCTCGTAATATTGGTCTGCACAGCAAGCTTCTCTTTTAACTCAATTAACTCTAGCTCAACCTCTTTCAAGCGATTATACATCTGTAGTTCTCGCCCTAACGATGCTTCAAGTTTGGCTTTCTCAAGATCTAAAGCTGTCTTAGCATCTTGCGCTTTATTTTTTTCTCTGCTGATCGCCGCTCCTTTGCCCATTGTGATCTTCTTATGGTCTTTTACATGTAAGGCGATCATTGATAGTAAGGGTATGTGCAGTGGACGTTTTTTTTTCAAATAGCCACTGTCATGACCCGCTTCCTGACTGACTTTTGAAGCTGTGATGTCTTTTTGTAATAAGCCTTTAAATTTTTCAAGCCTAGGGCTTTCATCTTTAAGCCTCTCAAAGGCGTCATAGCACTTTTTCAATTCTGGATTCATATTAGCTCCTCAGTCTCATTGTGTGACATTCTATGTTTCTTGTATTTCACAAGTGCAGCAAGCTCCGCCGACATGATTTGATGCTCACCTTCACCTTCCTCAAAGTAACTTAACTGCTCCTTTAGTTCCTCGATCTGTGAATCAACCTTTGATGCTTTAATAATTGCTTCGTCACAAGGTAAGCATTCAGTTATTACACCAAGCATCGCACTATCACATTTACCAACTTTCATGCAGCCACCCAGTAACGTATTGCGATAACTAAGTTCACCTTTATCAACTCGCCTGAGGGTCTCCGCTCGTACTTCTTCAATCAATATTTCGCCATCACGCAGTTTGCCACGTTGACGCTCAATATAGCCGCCTGTTTTGCCATGCAATTGCTGCTTACTAT
Source organism: Psychrobium sp. 1_MG-2023 (assembly GCF_030689115.1). Taxonomy (NCBI): domain Bacteria; kingdom Pseudomonadati; phylum Pseudomonadota; class Gammaproteobacteria; order Alteromonadales; family Shewanellaceae; genus Psychrobium; species Psychrobium sp. 1_MG-2023. The sequence continues at coordinate 17,472 of NZ_JAUYVJ010000026.1, forward strand.
TCAATACATCATCAACAAGCATATCCGCCACGCTGGTTACCACCCCAGCTTGGCATTCCCAAATGATATGCTCGCTCGGTAAGTCAAACTCTTTGGTTTCTTTGTTATAAAAGCCAAAGATAGTTTTAATATTTTCGAAATTGCGTGAATAATATCGTGCCATCGCCAACGTCAAGTGCTTAAATTGACGTTTCAGTGTAGGTAACTTTACAAAACCCGAACTAGCGGCATAGAAAGCGAGAGAGCGTCTAAATTGATGGCTCCGTATCGGCCAAATACTTCCTATTTGAAACTCCTCATCCAGATGGAAATCTCGTGAGGGATCTGAAGCCTGTAATTCATTAAAGTCTTCTTGTAAAATCGTCAACTCTTTAATCCAAGACTTTTTATCTTTAATTTTTTTAAAATCTACAATGCTAACTTGCGCTCCAGGTTTTGAAATAACCGACGGATTTAAAAATAGATCACACCCCTTAGTCTCTACGCCATATAGCTTTGCTAACCCCCTAGCTATCAATTGTAATATTCGGATAGCCTTAACTGCTTCTGGTGCTGCATACCAGGATTCAGATTCCCGATATCCAGTAAATTTAGTTGTAGTCGAGATTAATTTTACTATACGCTTTTTAACTATCGTCACTCCTTCATCATCTTTAAACTCTTCTGTAATCGTTTTATTACAAAGGCATTGATAAGACAATCTCATTACTTCTTGATCACGCATCCCCGTATACAAGTGGAGAACTAAGCGCATCCGGTATTGAATCATCTTTAGCGCAGTGATTAACTTTGAGGCATTATCAACATAAAAATCGTCGATAAAGTTACTATCAAGTCCATAAGACAATAACGCCTCCTGCATATTAGGTCGCAGGTCTCTTAGGCGTACCTTTTTACCTTTTTGCGTCGAATATGCTCGTCCATAGTTGCAATCATTGAATTCACTCAAGAAGTTAGCCAACTTATCAAACTTTCCATCCAAAAATTCAACGTCATTGGTTAATTGCGAAATTAATGCCAAATAGAGGCGTGTAGGTATAACTGGAGTTTGCTGACTCTTTTTAACGCTAATCCTTAGCCTGGATACAGCAGCAAAACCAACTTTATCTTGTCCGATATAACTAAGACGTTTGCAGATAGCACGAGCTCGTACTTTAAAACTTTTACCACTTTTTACCGTTAAAAAATTTGCAAGGTAATTCTTATTGGTAAATAGATCTTTGAGGGTAATGATACCAATAAATTGGTTTTTATTGAGCGAAATACAAAATTCAATTGCATTGCGAAATATCGAGTAATAGTTTCCTAAAGTAGACGCCGTTAGCGTTCCAGCATGCCCTCCTTGAGAAAAAAACTGAATACAAAACAGGAGATATTTCGCCTCATCTACTAACATTCTTCGTTCCGCTTTAAATTCTCCTTGGAGCAATTTATCAAACCGGAATCTACTTATTTTTACTGCACTTAACCGATAAGGATTATAATTCCAGATATCTTGTCCATAGACGGCAGTCGCTTTGCCGTCTTTATCTCGACATAGTACAAAACTAGGAGAGGGATGCCGTCCTTCAGTACAAAAATAGGAGTCCGGAGGCGTACCAAATTTAGATTTTTTACCATCAAATACGCGACAATCATTCACATTATCCATTAATTATCACCCCCATCTGTTCGTAACGCTGTAATCGATATTCCCAGAAAGGTGTTAGCAAACCACTCCCCATTACTTCTTGTTTAATATTCTCGATAACTGACTGAATATTTTTATATTTCTTTTCCATTAGTTGCAATACCAGATGAATACGCATACTAAGCTCCAATAACAACGCATCTGAGTGACTATAATCTGTTGCCATATTTCTTACTGCATTAATGACATAAAGTAAGCTATATAGCTTTCGAATATCTTCTTCGTCCGCATGGCATACATAATGTTCACAGTACAAACACCCTATTTGACTATTGCAGTCTGGCGAAATCGGTGTCTCGATTTGCATTGGTTGTGGATGCTTAAAATCATCACAATGGCCTGATGCAGTACTAATGCTTCCTGAATCATTTTCGTTAACTAACTTGATAGTAATGCGTTGCGAAGCAGCATTCGCTGACTCCCAAAATAGGGCAAATTCTTCCTGTTGTTTATTTGGATTAGAAACTGCGTAATAATTATGATTGGTCTTGAGGCTATGGTTTAATGAATTGGCTATGACTCGTTGTGCAATATCAATCTCATTCCACACTACGGTTTTATATTTACGCACCTTCCGGGCCGTAATTGCTTCAAATGATATCGGTAAGAACTTACCACTAAGGCTTCGGTAATACTTGTACACATAGTCAGCCTTCATTTTCTGATATTTCTTTGTACCCTCACTATTCCTTTTCATGGTAAAAAAAAGAAAGCGGCAATCCTCTCCATCCAATACCCAGTTTCTGAGCTGAATATACTCTTTAAAAATCTCTAGCCCTTTTCGATTGCCCAAGCTATAAACCACTTCACGCCCAGCAGCACGCATCTTGATTGCGCGAAAATCATTCTTAAGCAGGTCTTTTTCTAATGTAAAGCTGGCATCGTACTCAAGCTGAACAAGCTCAGAAGGATAAATCCCAGTCATCAACACAAATACCTGCATGTAGCTATTCAACGCTAAAGAAGCGTAGTTTAAGCGATTGACATCCCTTACATTAGAATTAATCGCAATTAAGTTAGCTTTAGAAGACTCAATTTCTTTAGTTGCACTCCCTATCCCGATCCTGCGGGGACATTTCGCCATATACTCCTCAGGTGTCGAAATCCGGCCGGCTTCATAGTGATAGGAATAATTTTTAGTGTTTGTATAAGGTGTTACACAAGCATTAGCGTTACTTGGGAACACATAACATTCATAATCACTCATATTAAGCAAATAAGGGAATGCTTTATTCTTCATAATAAAGCTTGAAAACCCCCTAGCTAGATGTAAAAACGTTCGAGTGGCAAACCTCACATTGCGTTCATCAGGAGCAACCCCTCCATTGTTCTTATATTTGATTAAAGGTATTTCACGAATAATTACCTGAGCAACTTCATGCCCCCAAAGAAGACTTAGTAATTTAATTATTTCATGTTGGTATTCATTTGCCGCTTTAGGAGTTAGTTGATTTAGATCGACGGATTTAATTTGATGATTGAGTTCCGATACATAAGCGCAGTAACCTTGTCTTGCTACAGTTTGCGTATTTGAAAAAAGACTATATCCGTTATCATCTAGCCAAGTTATTATTCTGATAAAGTGACTCAAATGAAAATATACTGTTTTATCAGTATTTCCCGTAGTTGCAACATAGTCATGCAGTACAATTAACAACTTTCGCCTGGCCAGCATAAAACTGCTTTCGTCAACGTAGTAAGGTAAGCCTGCTAAATACGTGTTCCTTTGAGGCTGGCGAGTTGTATAGGCTAATGCACCGAGATCTAATGGATTTACTCTTGTTTTTCTATCTAATTGCAACCGGACTTTTTCCGGATGCAAAAAGTCTTCAGATATTTGCTTGCGTGTTACCACTATAGTGTCGCGGAGAGTCAGCTTTTCTCGCTCTTGGGCAATACCTACCCCTTTCATGAAGAATCCTTATTTTCGTACATCTAAAAAGTGATACCTTCGAAAAGTCGCTCTTCGTAGGCTTCTTGAGCGGCCATTTTTTCATTGATATTAGTAAACAACTTCAAATAATTTTCTGTCGTCTCTCTTTTGGTATGATGTAGACGTTGCTGAACCCTAGTAATCTCATTACCGAGCTTTAATTTTCCATCTGCAACAAGAGAAACCAAGTACTCGTGATACATCAAAGCGTATGTGGCTCTTAGCCAGTGAAATGTGAAATCCTTGGGAAAATCGGATGAAACAAATTTGAGTAGTTTTTGCTTTAAATAATTAGTATGCTCGCCTTTTGGACGGGATTTTACTTGACGGTAACGCGGATCATTCTTTGCCATATAATGGCAATTTCCGTGCGTGCTGATAAACAAGTACATGTCATCTTCATTTAAGATGTCGCCATGCTTCAGGCTAAAAAGGCTTCGCCGTTCTTTAGCTAATTTTGAATTTGCATAAACCTTTAACTGATCAGCTAAATCCCTCGGGAAATACAATGTTTGAGATTTCCCAAATTTGGTATCTATTCCTGTTCTAGGTCCAGCTTTTAATCTATAACTGCCATCGCTAGTTAAATTGGCCTCGTTTAACAGCTTTAGATGCTTAACTCGCATCGTAAAAACACTCTGTTTACGAGCACCGGTGTTGAGAGTAATAGAATGAATCAAGCGTTCATCAACTGAAAACTTCCTACTCAACACATCAATGAACTCGTCGCACTGCTCATTTGTTAACGGCCTAAGGTCCTCACCATCATCTCTAACATAACCAAGAGGAACTTCTTTTGCTTGGTTATTTACTCTTACTGTTTGAGATCTTATTTCGACTTTTTTACTATAGCCATTGCTAAATCTTATGAAAGCCTCTCTTGCACTTTCAACTAGGGTAATATCAATATTGAAGCCTGGAATTTCGGTAATAAATTTATAAAAATCATAGACAACCAAAGTTCGTTTATTTAAGTTTTTTCGTGATACTGCATCTTTAGATAATAGATCTTGGAAATACCTGTAAGATGGCCTACTGCCTGGTCGGCCAGCGCTAAAATCTAAATAATCAAGACCTTCATCTTCACAAAACAGTTTGTAATCAAGCAGCATAGACGCTCTGATACGCAGCTCATCTGTCGTTTCATAGCCAGTAAGTTTATCAATCGACTGACGATAAAAGAACAAATTACCTTCATACCATGGAGTACCATCGGCATTGAATAAAAATGGAATGTGGTATACCGAATCATCAGGGATAGTTAAAGAATATTCTTTTCCGATGTAATAGGACTCATCTTTATCACTCTTCTCCAACGGCACTCGTATTGGGTGGCTCTCTAAATTTGAAATAGTTGTTAACTCTCCGGCGTTATAGTCTAGTCGCCTTAATGTTATTGACCGCTCTTTCTTTCGCTTATCCATAATTACCTATCTTCATTTTCCACTCTAGCCAACCACACGTGATATCATAATGATACTATCAATATGATGAGTTATAGCTTAATAAGGATGTAATTTCAACCTTAAGTGAATTAAAATGGTATTATCTTTTTGATTGCATCATGTGTGGTGTGAGCGTATATTGCCAGAACATTAATTATTGATATATTAAGTAGAACCGTGCTTGATGAAATGAATTACGCACAGCGGGAACGCTTGGCCTATATAGACTTTTGCTTGGAATACCACGGCCAGATAGGCCGTGCAGACTTAATCCAAAGATTTAAAACCGGCTTAGCTTCTTGCTCAAGGGACTTATCCCTTTATCGTGAATTAGCCCCTAACAATGCTGTGTTAACACACGAAACCAAGAAATATTTACGTTCAAATAATTTTCTGCCTATTTTTAATCATGACCCAGACTCAGTATTGCAGGCCTTGTCCAGAGGGTTTGGCGATGGTATTTCTCAAGAGGTTGAAACGTCCAACATTTGTTTTAATGCAATAGGGCTCATTAACCCTCAACCTGAAATAGTCGGCGCTTTAATGAGAGCTATACACGGTGGCTCTACGATTAGTTGCAAATATGAGTCATTAACCTCAGGGGCAACACAAAGAACGCTAATTCCTCATGCCATTGTTAACAACGGTCACCGTTGGCACGTGCGAGCTTATGATAGAAAAACAAAGAGTTTCAGAGACTTCGTCTGCACTAGGTTTAGCAAAGTGGACCTTGTTGAAAATAAGATGAAAGAAACAGAACTAGCCAAATCTGACGATGAATGGGATAAAATCCTAGAGCTCAAAATTGTGGTACATCCCAGTATTAAACACAACCGAGCTATAGAGATGGATTATGGTATGACAAACGGCGTGCTGAAATTAGAAGTTAGAGCCGCACTGGTTGGTTACTTACTCCGCCAGTGGAATGTGGATTGTTCTGAGCACGCATCGATTTCAGGTGCTGAATATCAACTCTATTTACAAAATAAACAAACTCTTTTGGGTACTAAAAACTTAACAATAGCACCTAGATATCACGAATAAAAAACCGATTGGTCAACCAGAATTGCGGATAGGGTAATACAGTCAACCACTCTGATTGCACTAGACAACCAATTTTGAAGCGATACATTTGCGCTTAACTCAGAAAAACTTATAAAAATTTCAATGCAACACTCGGCATGTTCCTGTGCCCTATTGTATAGTTCATTTTTAAAGTCAAAGATATCTTGTCTAGATGTATCATCAGAGTACAAATAATAAAAAGATCTTCCTTGGCTTCTTTTACATATTCCCCCTGTGTCAGGATAGTTGTCGCCTCAAATAATCTTATAAATAAACAGGGAGCGGTAAGTTAAAGTCAGTGGATTACCAACGGTATTCAAGTTCATTTAAAGAAGCCATTTTAAATAAACTCAGTCAAAGCGGCTTATCAGTACGAAAATTTGCCCTGCAAGAAGGCATTAATGTTTCAACCCTGTATAGTTGGAAGAAGCAATTTAAAGTATCAGGGTTTAATGTGTCAAAAGTGAGTTCGCCAGATAACTGGTCAAGTGAAGAGAAGTTCGCTGTTGTTTTAGAAACCTCAACATTGTCGGAAGTTGAGTTAAGTGAATATTGCCGAGCTAATGGCCTATACCCAGAACAAATCAAGTCCTGGAAACAAGCGTGTATCGCAGGGAACACAACAAAATCGGACAAACGAACGAAACAAACACCAGAGCAAAAGGCAGACAAAAAGCGTATTAAAGAGCTAGAACGCGAGCTACGCAGGAAAGAAAAGGCCTTGGCTGAAAGTGCGGCATTGCTCGTGTTAGGAAAAAAGTTCGATGCCTATTGGGAGGGAAAAGAGGACAGTTAATTACGCTGACCGATAGGCAAAAGCATGCAGATTTAATCAATGAAGCCGTCGCGTCAGGAGCAAGGCAAGATGAAGCCTGCAAGATGGTCGGCTTATCGATAAGAACGTTGCAGCGTTGGCGTGTGGGCGGTGAAATTAGCGACGATAAAAGACCGACAGCAACGAGGCCAGCGCCGCTAAACAAGCTAAATTCACAAGAACGGCAGGCTGTTATTGACGTGTGTAATGAAGAGGAGTTTGCTTCTTTACCGCCAAGCCAAATCGTCCCTATATTGGCAGATAGAGGGGAGTATATTGCTTGTGAGTCGACTTTTTATCGCATATTGAAAGCTGAAAACATGCTGACTCATCGAGGCAAAGCAAAGCCTAGGAATAGCCACCCGAAACCGACTAGTTTTACGGCTAAAAAGGCGAATGAGGTTTGGAGCTGGGATATCAGTTATATGCCAACAAGAGTGATTGGACAGCATTATTATCTTTACATGATTGAAGATATTTACAGCCGTAAAATCGTTGGTTGGGAAGTCCATGAGTGCGAGACAGGAGAGCTGGCAGCAGAGCTTCTCGAACGTAGTGTGTGGAGTGAAAAGTGCCGAAAGCAAGACTTGGTATTGCACTCCGATAATGGCGCACCAATGAAGAGTTTAACAATGCGAGCAAAAATGTATGACCTAGGTGTTGTAACCTCTCGCAGTCGGCCTAGGGTAAGTAATGACAATCCTTATTCAGAGTCACTATTTAGGACGGTTAAGTACCATCCACGCTGGCCAAGTGAAGGCTTTGAGTCTTTAGAGAAAGCGCGAGAGTGGGTTAAAAGCTTTACTGACTGGTACAACAACGAACATCGTCATAGTCGAATTCGGTTTGTAACGCCAAATCAACGGCATGAAGGGCTTGATACTGAGGTATTAATCAACGAAAGAGAAATGAACACCCAGAACGGTGGTCAAAAAGCGAAAGAAACTGGCAGCCAGTGGGTGTTGTGGAGCTAAACCCAGAACAACACAAGCAAGCCGCTTAACATTTTAGGCGACAACTACCTTGAAAAACGCCGTGGCTTGCAGCAGCGAAAATGACGCTAGCTTGGTTGTAGTCGTCAAGTTTAACCCGGTTTGGCTGTTCGGGTCTTTCTAATTAGCTGGCGAAACATGCGGTTCAACCTGCCAGCCAATGTCCCTTTAGGCGCTGATGTTTAGCTTCTCGTTTACGATAATTTTATTACTATGCTTTTTTAGAGCAGAATTTATCGAAATGATCATATGATTTTTTTAAAGTATTATTTATATTTTGGCTCAAATAAATACTACCGTTCTTGAATAAGTTAAGGTTTAAGCAGCATATAACTATACAAGTGATGAATACAGAAAAAATCAGTGACGTTGCGCCTAGAGGCCCTAAACTGGTCAAAAATTCTGTATAACCGTCTATGTAATAATTTAAAGTATCTGAATTTTCGTTCCAATCTAGCACTGTTAAAGCTGAGTTATGTAACATGTGAACGAGAATTGGCATCCACAGGCTTTTGCTTGCATATGCCAAATAGCAATATAATAACGAAATTAAAAATATTCCTGGAATGGCAAGTGTTGGGTGCAATATGGAAAAAGTCACACTGATGATAACTGCGATAGTGACTGGTTTGTTAATGCGAAAACGAAATAAAATCAACAGAAATATACCACGAAATAATACTTCTTCTATAACAGGGGCAACTACCATTACCAAAAAAGCTGATGCTGCTAAATCATCAGCTCTTGAATCAAGTTCTTCGGCATAAGGTTTGTCAAGATTTAATCCCTCAATTAATAAAACATAGTTGATGGACATTAACAATTGGAGCGCTGTTATAATGCCCACAGTAAGTATAAGATTTTTCATAATATTTAACCTTTTAAAGGGCCCAAGGGCCCTTATTGTGTGACAGGTTACGCTGACATACAGATATGGTCACATGAATCATGTTCAGTACACTGATATGTATCAGCAGAAGTAACAGTTTCGGTCACAGCACAGAGCCAGCGTGACCACTTCTGTCTACCTCCGTTTACACTAGTGAGTTCTTCAGTTGTTAATTCAACAACTTCACTGCCTGCTTTATTTTCAATAGTGCGGTTTTTTGGGTTTCTTTGATTAATATTCAAAATGATATCCTTATAAAATGTAGTTATTAATTGTAGTAAAACTCCCTCACACATCTCTGTGCAAGAACATACACACAACACAAAACTTTGTTGTATTATGCATAATTTATTGTCGCCAACTCATACTTTTTGAGCAGTGAATTGGCGAGAAACTTTTTAGTTTAAAAAAAGTGGTGAACTGTAATCATTAAACTCTTTGGCATACTTGATTAAATATTCGGATGTCACCCCGTTGAACAGCCCAACAGAATACAACCCTTTATAGTTCCCGGTTACAAACTTTTCTTGGTCGTTATATTTGACTGCTTGGAGTGAAATATTCTGAATATTTTGGTGTGCTTGCAATTCACCGATTATCATATTAGCTCCATTTAATCCATGACAAAGACTGCTATCACTCACATGCACTTTAAGTTCGTTTGCTAAGACAGTTGAATTCAACAAAGCAAGAACTTCGGTGTTGTTTTCTTGGTCTTCTAACGCCACTTTTATTCGACTTAGAATCCCTTTGCACCAGGAGCCATTTGCTGGTATTTTTTGTTCAGATAATATGTAGTCTACTACTCTATTCAGTAAAGGTTCATGCCCCGGAATCTCAATGCCCGTCTTATTTTTAAATAAAGCACTACAATATAGTAACGAACTCAAACCATGTGAGAACGACAAGTCTTGATTATTTAAATGGAGGTTATAAAGTTTAGTAAGTTTTTCATGGATAACATTGTCGTCATAAGTCTTGGAGTTTAATAAAGCAGCAATTGTACCTGTGACACCGCGGACAAAGTCCACCTCTTCGGTGTTGAGAATTTCAGGTGTAATTTGGCTACAAAGCTGTGATAGTTGACTTTTGTAATATGGTTCAGAAGTTAATTTATTAAGTCTATTTAAATACCAAATATACCCACCTAAACCTGTTATACCATGTAACATAACGGTTGTTTCTTTAATATTTTTGATAAATGCATCAGAAGAGATTTTTTGACTTTTTCGTAGAATAGCTAATTCATTGGTGTATTGCTCGTTAGTTACTTGTAGTTTTTCGTTAAGTTCTAGCGCATAGTGGATTCCAGTATTTCCGTCAAATAAATTTTCTCCCACCGTTTGTAGAATAACATAGGTATCTTTGGTTGATAATTGAGGCCACTGAATATTTTCAGGATAAAAATTATTATTACTTTTTAATATATTAGGTATATCTGATTTACCAATCAGCTCGTGCACCCTATTATTACTTTCAAGCTTCAGTTGAGATAGACTAAGCCGTATTAAATGCTGCTGATAGTTGATATGTTTAGTGTTTGATAAGTTATCTAACTTTTCAAAAAAAGAATCTTTTCCTGTTATAGCTATATCTGAATTTTGGCTATTACTAGATATTATGTATTTATCATTCACACCTACTCTAAAGAATGGAACGTCTCCATTTATTAACTGCTCAATCTCACTTTTGTACACATCGTTGGTGAAGCAATCAATAGCCGGTATTTTTTTAAATAAATTGCTTCGCGTATTCTCTTTGAAAAAATAATCAGGGTGATAGGATAGGGACAAAAATTTTACATAGGTTTGTGTATTTCGCAGTACTAGTCTTGATGAAAGGTTAGGCTCAAGTCTATAGAATAAACTTTTTATGTTATCTTTATTTTCATTAACAATATGTATTGTTTCTCTAAATCCCGCTAGTACATCTTCAATAAAATCATAAGGGCAAGATTCTTTGTTATTAATTATAGGAAGGAGCGTCTGATTGTTCTCTATAACATTTTTGTACTTTATTGTGACATCATCATCTGAGAAATAAGCGACTTTGTCGTGAAAATCCATATCTTTTGATTTTAAAGGGCTTTTATCACTATAATGACCCTCTTCGTTTACTGATATTCTTGGGAGGAGGCCTATGGCATTAACGTCCATTGGTGGTATATCTGTGTCATACCTGTACTCAGGAAGCAAGAGAACTTCTAAGTCTATGATAAATGGGGTGGAGCCCATCAGTATAATGTTTTCGTAATGCATATCGCTTGCATTAATTGTGTAGCATAATGCGATTAGTTTGCCGTAGCGAAAATAGAAGTTCTTTACATCACTAACTAGAACTTCCTCTTGTGCTTTTTTTTCTATGAATTTGTGCCAAGAGTAGTCCGTTTTATCTATAAAAGAGTATGGGTTGTTTGTTTGTTCGAAATAATTAATAACGGTTAGTAGTTCGACAAAAAATAGGTCATTTATAGCTGCTCTAGGCTTGTATACTAACTTCCCGCAATTTGTTTCAATCATGCAAGTTGTTTGACCATTATTGTGCCTGTCACCAACAGATGATATGTGGGTTATCTTAATTTCCATATTCTTTAATGCAAATAATTGCTCACTAATTACAGCACTATCTTCTTTAAATCGTTTTAAGACTTTTATTACGAGTAATTCGAACTGGTGAATTAGCCGATCTACAAATTTAGGTAACTCTGGGAAATTTTCTTGAATTATCCTTTTTAACTCAACAGTGTTATTACAAGATACAAACGAATCTAATGTACCGCTTTGTTCATGTTTGTAAATTTCAAATTCCTGTATTAACGTTCTAGTATAAACACGTGAAAAAAATGAAAAATATTGGTGCTTCATGCACGCTGTGAATTCTTTTCTTTCGGTGATACTTAATAGTTTTTCCTTATCTAGCGTTTGCATGAAGCTAGACAGTTTTTCGTCCTGCTCTTGACTAAATACGTTGACTAATTTAATTCTATTATTATCTTTCATTTCCTTTTCACCTTATTTGGACGTCCTTAAACTTGGGTAATCATTATTATGCTTTGTGAGCATCGAGCTTTACGGATTCAAGCTGGCCTCCACAAAGCACGTAGACTTTATTTGCTCTATTTATTGTTTCAGGTCTGTGTGCGACAATAACCCGGGTCATTTTAAGCTGGCATATTAGTTTTGATATTCTTGCTTCATTATTGATGTCCAAGTGACTAGTTGCTTCATCCATAAATAAGACTGTTGGGGATTTATAAAGCGCCCTAGCTAATAGTATTCGTTGTTTTTGCCCTCCCGATAGGTTTGACCCCATATCTCCGACAAGGGCATTATAACCCATGCTCATTTTGTCTATATCTTGATTAATAGCAGCAAGTTGTGCGCATTTCTCAATTTGTAGATAGTTGGGTTGAGGATCAAAAAAACTGATGTTATCAGCAACGGAGCCGGCTAATAATGTGTCTTCTTGCATCACAGCAGCAACTCTAGATCTGTATTCTTTTAGCCCAATGTGTGTTATGTCATAACCATCGATCAATATTTCCCCTGAAGTTGGACACAATAAACCGAGCATTATTTTAACTAAAGTTGTCTTTCCGGACCCTGATTCGCCAGTTATCGCTATCGAATCCCCTGCATTTATAGTTAGGTTTATATTATGTAAAATGTCGCATTCATCTTTTGCATGGCTAAAACACACATCCTTCAATATGAGTTGGCCCTTTAACTTTTGTGATGTTAGTGAAATGAGTGTATTACCTTCACGATTTTCTTCTTGTGGGTGTAAAGCAATATCAGAGATACGTTCGAGGTGAAGGCGCATTACCTTGAATTGAATCATTTGCTCTACTAAATTGGAGTATCGCTCAGTGAATTGTCTTTTATAGGCTATGAACGCTAGCATCATGCCAATTGATAAGTTTCCTTCCATTATAATTATCGCAGCAAAATAAATGACAATGGTGTTCTCTAAACCAAACAACAATTTATTAAATGAATCAAAACTTATTCGTAATTTTCCTAAACGAATATCAGAATTAATGACTTCTGCATAACGATTTTGCCATATTTCTTGTCGCTGAGTTTCATTACCAAAAAGCTTAATAGTTTGAATGCCCCTAACATTTTCTAAAAAGTTAGATTGTTCTTTCGCTTTGTTTTGTATTGACTCTTCAGTTGCCTGATGTAATGGGCGATACAGGGCCAAACGTACAAAAACATAAAATATGCTAGCAGCTAATACTATCGCAGCTAGTTTGAAGCTATATAGGAACATCATTACCAATAAAGTTAGAGACATGATTCCATCTACCGTCGCCTCTACTAAACCTGTGGTAATACGTTCTCTGACTTGATCCATTGAGCTAAATCTAGAAGTGATGTCACCAATATGTCGAGATTCAAAATAGTGCATTGGCAACTTGAGCGTATGATTTAACAAGTTAACACCCATTTGCATATTTAGCAGACTAGATAAACGTAAAATTAACCAACTTCTTAAGGCTGTCGTCAATACACTAAAAATACTTAATAACGCAAAGCCAATAGCTAACACAATTAACAGTGACTGATCTCTGCTTATTAATACTTCATCTACCACCCATTGCATATAATATGGTGAGGATAGAGCGAAGAGTTGTAATATTATTGACAGGGCAAATAACTTCAATAAAGCGGTTTTTAATCCAGAAATTTTGCTCCAAAGCTGTGACAGCTTCATTTGCTGCTTTTCATTCTTTTTTTCGAATTTTACTGTAGGAGTAAGTTCGAGTGAAACTCCAGTATAATGTTTACTAAAATCGTGTACTGATAAAGTACGCTTGCCTACTGCGGGATCGTTTATTGAATAAGTTGTATTACTAACCTTTGTTAGTACAACAAAATGGTCCATATCCCAATGTAAAATGCAGGGAAGGTTTAGCTTATTTACATCTCCTAGAGGACATTTTAGCGCTCGGCTTGCCAAACCTAAGCTATCGCCTAATTCAATGAGTTGCTGAAAGTTCATTCCATTTAAGTTCGTTGAAAATCGTTTACGCATGGCGGGCATGTCAAGTTGGTGACCATAAAAAGAGGCTACCATTGCCATAGATGCTAATCCGCACTCTGCGATTTCTGACTGCAATATTAACGGTACACGTTTGGCCCCAGTAAACTCTAATAAACTCGCGCTATTTTCCATAGTCTGATTCTCCGTTACATGAGGCATTAGTTAATTTTTCCATTTAAACTATAGATTGGGTCGAGCATCCATTGTAATAAGGTACGACGATCGAGGATGATGTCAGCCTCGAATAACATTCCGCTTTTTAAATTAAACTCTTTGCCATACCCAGTAATTTGCTGTTTGCTCAACCTAGCTTGTAGTCTGTATATAGGTTCTGTTAATTGAATTGGGAAATTAGCTTCACTTTGGGTAATTATCGATTGATCAATTTGTGTTATTTTGCTTTTAAGATAACCAAATCGTTGATGAGGAAAAGCTTGAAAACGCAACCTGGCAATATCCCCAATCTGCACAAAGCCGGCACTACGAGTAGGCAATAAAAGTTCGGCTATCAACTCAGCGCCTTGAGGTAGTAGAGTTAATAAGAGACGAGTGGAATTTAGAGTTTCACCCTCAACGACCTGTATGGCTGTGACCACCCCTGAGTGTGTTGCTTCAATCACGTAGTTGTAATTATTCTTCGTTTCACTAAACTGACGACTCAAATCTGACTGACGTCGTTTAATGTCGCGGTGTTTAAGTTGATATTGCTCAGGAATATTTTTGTATTCGAAGGCTAGTTGCTGTATATCATACTGCTGTAGTAATAACACTCGCTCCAGAGATTCAACTTCTTGTCTAATGTTAAGGTGGTTCTCTTGTTTCTTCTGAAACTCTAGTTCAGATATAAATCCTTTGTCATGTAGTTTTGTATATTGGATTTGCTGTTGCTCTAGCAATTGGAGTTTTTCATTAAGTAAAGCTTTCTGATTCTTTATTATCGTTTGGGAGTTTTCCAATATATTTATTCGCTGTGTAATACGAGATAGCTCCTGTGATTCTATGCGTAAGTATTGTTCCGCCTCTTCCACTAATAAATCTTGTTGTATGTTGATTTCTTCGATTAATTTATCACCAAGTTCTTCCCCCGTACTCATACTTTGCCGAGTAACTATACTAACCAAAGGTGAACCTTTCTCTACAAAATCACCTTCAGAAATATATATTTTCTTGATTGTTCCAGTGCGATTGGAGTAACTTTTTATTAAGCCTTTGTCTGGGCGGAGGTAACCTTGAACCGTTTCTTTTCTAGAGTAGTGAGCACTTGAAATAAACATCAGAGAAGAAGCAACAATGGCTACAATGATAAGTGTGGCGATTGTAATTGATAATGGTTGAGCTAATATTACAGAGCCAGTTAATCGTTGCGATTGCTCAGCTATTACTTCTTTCCTGAAAAGGTCAGTCTCAATTCCTTTTGACAAACTACATCTCCATGTTTTAGGGGGGGGTACGCAAATCCATAAGCGTTAATGGTGTTGAAATATCCAGCAATCAATAACTTGTGTCAATAGAAATTATTAAAAGTTGATTTTATGCTTATAATTCCACTACTCCCTTAGTAGCTTACAAGTAAGCGCTTTAGACAATACAAAAGATAGTCTAAAAGACACTGTTCCATTGTCTTTCACGGTGATTGCTGTAAATGATTAGATGTTGGGATTGTTATTATAAAAAACGTCACGACATAACAGTGAACTACGACTAATTGACTAGGCACTTTCTAGCCGTTCGTAGTGTTTCTAACTATATTCTCCAGGTGATAACAGTCATTGGAGTTATATCTCCGTTTTGTGATGTAAGCATTTCAACGTAATTAGATATATCTAATTACGTTGAGTAAATTTATTCTTGTTTAAACTTTAAGAAAAAACCTTAAAAAACAGCACTATAATAGCAACACCTTCTATAATTCATTCTGCTTTCTAATCCGTGAAAGCACAGTAATGATTCCCAACTACGGATTGTACATTGTATATTTTTCTCGCAGTGTTTTGTTGCTTACTCAACGCTTACGTCTAAGCAATTGAAACAATTATTTTCAATTGCGAGTATTTAGTGGCTAAAAATGAGCTATCTAAAATTGGTTAATTTCGGCATGCCTGAAAAGTCTATACGTGGAGTGACCTTTCCCTCCCCCCCGAATTCGTAGGCATTTGATATTTAGAATAATGAAATAAAAAGAGATGCTATGAACAAAAATAAATATCCCTTTGTAAAATAAACGTATGGTTCGCCCCCAGTTTCCTTGACACTTTCTAGGAAACTGAGGGCGAACCAGTATCAAGCCTTTACAAAGATAACTTTACGCGTTCCTTTACATAGCTACTATCATCCTTTGAAACATTTACATTAACTGCAAGACTGTAAATCTAATGGTCGTTTAATTTACATCAGATATGATCTGATTATTTGAGTTAACCATATATTGAGAGTGAATATTTTTATTTAGAATTAACTGTTAGTAACATTCAAGTATGCGACAAGCAAAGACTAAATGCTGCTCAATCAGGCTTACGGGTATATCAACGCGCATTATTAAAAGGTAAGATTGCTCTTGTTATATAAGAACTTTCAAGGTCGTGATGGCGGCCAGTGACCACAAAAACGAAGCGAAAGCCCATCCTTAATTAGATTGCTACTTATTTCTGATGTATCGAAAATGCTGTGGATTTTTCGGTGCTTTTGGAGATTCGTAGTGCCTGAAGAAAATTCTCAATCCGTAAAGATATTAAAGAAGCAAGCAAGAAGGTTAGCCAACCTTACAGGCTGCAAACTAAATCAAGCTCAAAGAACCATTGCCATAGACTTTTATAATTATAAGTCGTGGGACCTTTTGAAAAGAGCAGCCGATTCAGGCTCACTTACGGAGGAGTCAAAACAATTAATTGAGTTATCTAATCCAGTTGAAGTAGCAATCACAATCCAATCGAACTGGGATAGATGGAACATAACAATAAGTGCAATCGAATACTTGAAGAGCTTTGATACTCAAACAGTAGTTTCGACTTTACTCAATATTCCAGAAAATGATCTAAAGAAAATTATCGACAATCTTTAGATTTAATTGAAATACTATTAAACTAGTCGCTATCTTAAAGTTTTATATTTTTTGGCTGTGCGGACAGCCTGTGCCTACCCAAGATACGACGAAGCCGAGCATCCGTGACAATTTGTAATGATTAATAGCAACAAGGCGTTTGGTGGGCCTTTGATTGCCTGGAGATTATTATGCATTGTTCTTTCTGTAGCGTTAGGCATTCTGCCGATTTATTATCACTAAACATTAGTCTAGCTTCTTCTCAAAGTTCCCCTATAACTTGCTCTGAATGTAACTCTTTGATGAATGAAGTGTATGACACAGTATACTTTTATTCAGGACATTCAGTATGCGACATTGCGGAAATTCATCAATTGGAAGTCCAGAAGGTTATCGACTTTTTATCTTGTATTGATGGGGAAAGCTCCGAATTTCCCTCACAGTTTAAAAACACCCAACTACTAGCAAAGCCCCTTCATCTACTACAGGTAACGCCTTTTGGAAGCTTAAGTCTTCAAAAGGAGTCACAATTACGAGGGGTGTTAAAAACATACATAGAACATTTTGAATGTATCAGTTTGGCGGAACTGTCAAGTGAGTGTTTTATTGAACACCATGAGATGCTCAATTTGTTTACTTCTCTAATAGACAGCCTTAATGGATATACTAAAGAGGAGCTCATATTGATACCCGATGAAGACCTATTTGAAATAATAAAAATAAGTAATTATTGGACTAACTTCAAGCAGACTAACATTATTAGCTTAGTGCCAAAATAAGATTAGAAATCAGCTGATACCTTAACTATTAGAAACACTTATGAACAAGACTCGAACTGTTAAACGAGCTAGATATGGAATAATGTGTCAATCTACTAGTTAAGTATGTCAATATTAGGGCTCTTTTTGTCAAACTACATGGGCCATATCAACTGTCAATCATGATTCATTATTTTTCACCTAAACATGTTGTTATAGAAGACTTAATTGAGCGTCAATATACTATACAACCTATTATTACAAATCATTACTGGCCGGAAGACCCTAGCATCGCCCAGCCAACCACCCGAACGAAAAAGAAGATGAATCAATCATAAATTCGGTATAATGAGCTTTAGACATCAACCTTTCCTGAAGGCTGAATGTAATCGCAGTATTCATAAAATTTAAATAAGTAGAATCGTAATAGATGAAAAAGACCTTTGTATTATCCCACCCTAAATTAAACCTCGCCCGTTTGGTGGAGTCGATTAAATATGACATCAAAAAGTACATCAAGCGTGAGCGTAATAAGAAGTTACCCGAAGGTGTCGATTATTGGGACTTTGATTGTAAATATGGTGTGGACGAAACTCAGGCTGAGCCTATTCATATCTCAACAATTAACAAGCATATCGATGAAGCTGAGCGGTTGGAGCTTGAATCATTCTATATCGAAATTATGGTTAAACCGGCTGTACGTAACCGCATAGTACGAGAAGAAGCTGAAGACCACCAAGAATAGCCTTAAAATAAATCGCTTCAGATCTTCACTGAAGCGATTGACTAAATACTTTCATCGCTTAACGTCTTCCCCTTCCAGTCTCGTCGTTTTCTCGGCCTTCATTCATCTAATCTTACTTATCCGACAAGGGTAAGGGGTGCGCTGGATAAATAAGTTTATCCACGTCAAAGCCTAACGCCGACGCTTGAGTGATAAATTGTTGCATCACTTTAGGAGGTGGTGTTGTAGTACGAGATAAAAACCATAAATACGAGGTATCCGGCCCGGAAACAAAGGCGTGTTGGTAGTCATCATCAAGACCAAAGATAATATAAGAACCATAAAAGGGCCTAAAAAATGAAACTTTGAGATAACCAATATCGCTAGTTTCAACAAACTTAGCCACCCCTGTTGCTTGTTGCCATTGCTTATCTGCTGTTGAAAAACCTCGATTAATCACTTCAACATCACCGTTTTGCTTTATTGTGTATTGTGCAGTAATTTGTTCAAGGCCACGCTCGAATGAATGATCAAGTCGTGCAATCTCAAACCATTTTCCTTGATACTTCTCAAGGTTGAAGTTCTTTACCGGACTCACCCCATCGGGAAGCCCAGTACAACCAACAAGACTGACTAAAAACAACAGTGACATTAATGCTTTAATCATCATCTATTTCCTTGCTACAAGGTGAACCGTACTGGTCGAGCGCTCTAAAAATGCCCCTTCACAGTAAGCGAGATAATATAACCACAGACGTTTAAAAGTCTCGTCATAACCAAGCGTTACCAACTCTGGCCAAGCGGCTAGAAACTTCTCGCGCCAATGAGCGAGGGTTTTAGCATAATCCAGGCCAATGTCATCTATACTTTCAATCACTAATTCACTGTGCTGTGTTAGGTGATTATTAAGCACATTGATTGAGGGTAGAAAACCGCCAGGGAAAATATAACGCTGAATGAAATCAACATTATTTTTATAATAGTCAAAGCGTTGGTCAGCGATGGTAATTGATTGAATTAACAATTTTCCGCCTTTAACCAATCGGTCGTTACACTGTTTAAAAAAGCTTGGTAAAAACTCGTAGCCAACAGCTTCAATCATTTCAATCGATACTACCTTGTCAAAGTGACCAGTGAGTTCACGGTAATCTTTTTTGAGCAAAGTGATTTGTTCTTTCAAGCCTAATTTTTCAATACGCTCCTTGGCATAAGCATGCTGCGCATCAGAAATTGTTGTTGTGGTCACGCGGCAACCATAACGCTGAGCAGCAAAAATGGCTAAACCACCCCACCCCGTGCCTATTTCCAGCAGGTGATCCGACTCTTTTAATGACAGGCGCTGACAAATGGTTTCTAGCTTATGAAGCTGCGCTTGGTCCAGTGTTGCTTCTTCGGTAGGGTAGATAGCGGATGAGTACATCATTTGAGGATCTAAAAAGCGCTGATAAAGCTCATTGCCTAAATCGTAGTGGGCTAAAATATTTCGTTTTGACCCTGATTGTGTATTTCTGTTTTGCCAATGACTAATGACATTCTTGAATCGATTAAGTAAGGTTCTTTTCGCTTCTAAACGGTCTGTTTCTTGTTGGGCTTTAGCAAAAATTCGGATAACTTGAGTTAAATTTCCACTCGTCCACTTCCCTGCAATATATGCTTCAGCGGCACCGATACTGCCCCCTTTAATAAAATCGCGATACATAGTGATATCATGCACATGGATTTTTGCTTTAATTTGAGTCGAATCCGAGTTTTCAGGAAGAAAGGTATGGGTTGTGCCTTCAACAATTTCCAACTGACCGTAAGGTAGGTTAGCTAACACCGAATGCACCATGGCTCTGCTGCGCTTGTCTATCCAACTAGCGGTATTTAATACATTGATTGTTTGTGCTTGTTCCATAATAAATTCCTAATATTCTTATGATACCTGAATGATTAACTTGCTTTTTGATAGCCAATAAAGGGAACGCGTTTTATCAATAACTTTAATGCTTGCCAATAGATGCTAGCGACCACTTTTAGGGTCATCAATGGCAGTTGGCACCATACGCGAAAGAGGTTTTTCCGAGTAAACGCTTGTTGCTTCATGACCAAGCTAGCATCAAATAGTTTTGTCATTGATGCGTCGCCAACCTCTGCCCGTTTATTTTCAATTTTAACCATTAATTTACCATCCGGTGATGGCGGTTTAACTTGCCAAAAATACGCCATGTTTAAGTCCATAAAAGGTGACACTTGAAATACTTTATCCGTCACTTTTTCTTTATCATCACTGCGTAAGTCGACTAAATAATAATGCCGCTCATTCCAAGGGGTGTTGCTCACTTCAGCCAACATCTGGCTGCATTGATTATTGCTGTCATAACAAAAGTAAAAGTTGACTGGGCTAAAATAAATCCCAAAACATCTGACTTGAACCAGCATGACAATTTTTGCGATATCCTTGTGCCCTTGGAGTTGCTGCACTTTATTCTTAATACGTTGACTTAACGAAAAAGGTTCACCGTTAACATAATCTTTTTCAACAAAACGTAATGGATGGAATAAGTTAAACCCAAACAAGCCTAACCCCTTTGTTGCTCCTTCAACATCATCCACGTCCAAGCCCAACATATATAATGAGTAATCAAAGCGATGCTTTTTAGGGGTAAAGCGCTGGTGAAATACACGCCCGACATAAATCTGACTATTAGCAAATAGGGCTGACATAATGACCTCTCTATCCCTTTGGTCGTTGTGCTAAGAAGCAGTCAAAGCGTTCGGCCACTTCAACAGCGCTACGAACACCGTCTTCATGAAACCCATTGTGCCAGTATGCACCTGCGAAATGGGTACGATTGTGACCACAAATTAACGATCGTTTTTGCTGCGCCTTAATCGATTGCTCGGAAAATATTGGGTGATGATAAGTAAATTCCCGTAAAATACTGTCTGGGTTTATCGCCTCCTTCTGATTTAACGTAACACAGAAAGTATCATTGCTTTCAATTCCTTGTAGAATATTCATATTGTATGTGACACTGGCGGCTTTAGCCCGGTCTTCACTCAGTTGATAATTCCAGCTCGCCCACGCTTTTTTACGCACTGGCAATAAACTATCATCAGTATGAAGAACCACTGAATTAGTGCTGTAAGGCATGGCAGAAAGCACTTGTTGTTCATCCTCACTTGCATCTCTTAGTAAACCTAGTGCTTGGTCCGAATGACAAGCTAATACAACCTCATCAAATATTTGCGTTGAACCGTCGTTAAAGCTGAGGGTGACACTGTCGGCTTGACGCTCAATATGGCTAATATCTGCATTTAAATGAATATTGTCTTTGAACGGCTGACACAATGGGGCTAAATAGCTACGCGATCCTTGAGGGATCACATACCATTGCGGGCGGTCCGCAATATTCAATAGGCCGTGGTTATGGAAAAACTGCACAAAGAATCGAAATTCAAAGCCTTCCATTTCGGTCAACGAGCTTGACCAAATTGCCGCTCCCATGGGTAAGATATAATGCTCAGCAAAGAAGTCACTAAAGCCATTGTCTTTTAAAAAAGCCCCTAACGTATAATCGACCTTATAACTGTTTTGACTAAATATCGCCTTGCAAGCTTTGTTAAACCTTAGTATCTCTTTGACCAACATCCAAAATTTAGGGTTTAAGATATTACGGCGCTGAGCGAATAGTGTATTTAAATTGTGTCCGTTATATTCTAAACCAGTGTTGCAGTTATGCACTGAAAAGCTCATCTCTGTCGCTTGTTTTCCAATACCAATCTCAGATAAAAGCGCCAAAAAATTAGGATAGGTTTTGTTATTAAACACGATAAAGCCAGTATCTATCGCATAAGTGCGACCAGACTTTTCAACATCAACGGTGGCGGTGTGTCCGCCGATATAATCATTTTTTTCAAACACACTGACCTGATACTTTTTTGAGAGCAGATAAGCCGTTGTTAGTCCCGAAATTCCAGAGCCAATGATGGCAATTTTCTTCATGGATTGTGTCATGGGTTATTCCTAATAATTAATTTTTGCCAAAGCCCCGCAGGGAGTATTGAAAAGAACTTTAAAAGCCAAGTTAACCGCTTGGGGAAATGGAGATACGCTTTGCGTTGGTTCACGCCCTTCACTATGCGCTTAGCCGCCTCTTGGCTGGTGATCATAAATGGCATATCAAAGGTGTTTTTATCGGTTAAAGGAGTACTAACAAAGCCTGGGTGAACTAAGGTCACACCGATATCGTGTTCAAGTAAGTCTAGGCGCAGGCTATTGGCCAAGTAATCCGCCCCAGCTTTTGAAGCGCCATAAGCCTCGCTACGAGGAAAAGGTAAAATAGTCGCGCTAGAGCTCACAAACACAACTTGCCCTCCGCGCTTTACCTTAGGTAGAAAGGCTGCCAACAAGGTTCCGAGCGCGGTTAGATTAGTGGCAATGATTGCGCTAAACGCCTGATGGTCAAACTTGATCACATCGTCGATGTAGCGGCAATCGCCCGCGTTTAAGATTAAAATATCAAGCGTTGCAACCTCACTCGCAACCTGTGCGACTGCATCAGAGTCTGTGATATCAAATAAGCATTGCTGATACACTCGAGTGTCCAGTGCTGCCATTTTTTGCTGACTTCGTCCACAAGCTATCACTTTATCACTCTTAGCAAGGTATTCATCTACTAAGGCCGCTCCGATACCCGATGTTGCTCCGGTAATTAACACCATATTATCAGCCATTACTTCACCGCCTTAGCTTTTATCCATTGAATAACTCGACCAATGACAGGTAGTTGCTCATAAAGCATCGCGCCTACGTCGAGATAGTCTTGATGATGAATGACTTTATTATTTTTACCTTTGATACGAGACGTTCCTGTAACAACCACCTCTCGCCCACCATTTAGTGAGCGGTGTGTATACGTCATCTGCCAATAGAGCGCCGCTTGATCACCATCAACAATGGCATCTGTGATAAGAAAGTCACATTGAGATAAGTTCTGATAAAGGTTTGAAAAATACTGCTGTAGGTTATCTAGACCATTAACTTGATGAATTGGATCAAGGAAAGTGACATCCTTATGGTAAATAGACCCGAGCAACTCCAGATTATCGGTTGAGAGGACTTGATAAACATCAATAAAATTTTTTAACCAAAAAGGCCACTCTGCTTGTTGGTTTATTCTTCTCGGAGTCATTGTATCTACCTACCCTACACATTAAGTCCATTATCATTGTGAGAAAAACGCTAAGTCACTATTTATAAAAAGCGAGTGCGTTTAACCTAGCTTCTTTATGCTCGACAATCGCTGGCCAATAGGCTGTTAAATTGTACTTTTCTAAATAAGCATGTGGAAAGTGTATCGCCTTATTAGGGATATCTTTCAGTTCTGGTAAATACATACGAATGAAATCTCCATTAGGATCAAATCTTTCGCTCTGTCTTATCGGATTAAAAATGCGAAAATAAGGTTGAGCATCACACCCTGTGCTTGCAGCCCATTGCCAGCCACCATTATTGGCTGCTAAATCACCATCGATAAGCTGCTCCATAAAGTATTGCTCTCCCCAGCGCCAATCAATTAATAAATGCTTGGTTAGAAAGCTTGCTACCACCATTCTTAAACGATTATGCATCCAACCGGTTTGATTAAGTTGCCGCATAGCAGCATCAACCAAAGGATACCCCGTCCTTCCACATTTCCACGCTTGGAAATGCGCAGCATTATTATGCCACTGAGTATGCTGATATTTTTGATTAAAGGATTGATGCTTACACAGTCGTGGCTCATGAAATAACAGGTGTCGATAAAATTCACGCCAAATCAGTTCATTTAACCACGCGAAATTAGCGCTGTCGGGGGCCGACAATATGTCAGGGTCTGTGTTGAGTAGCTGCATTAACACATAACGTGGACTGATGAGGCCTGCGGCTAGATAGGGAGAAAGACCAGAAGTGCCTTTTACAGACGGAATATCTCGTTGCGCACTGTAATTAGCTAACTTGTCATTGAAAAATGTCGGCATTACAGTCTGCTCAACTGTAGGCGCTAATGGCCACGCATTGGATTGCCCCTCACTTAAGCTATCTACATTCGATGAGTCGCTGGCAAGTAAGCTTGTTGGCATCGCTGTCGATTGTGTCTTACCAAGATACTCAAATCCCTGTTGATTTAGGTGTTTTAGCCAAGCTCGCTTAAAAGGAGTGAACACTTTAAACATCTGTCCAGCTTGATTAAGGATGCGCCCTTTGGGCACAATAACATCAGCTTCAAACAAACGTAAATTGACACCAGCTTGTGCTATTGTCCAATCGCGTTGCTGCTCATTAAATTCAACTTCACTATTAGCAACGACTTCATCAATCCCGTCTTTTTGTGCTGCACTAATGATGTACTGCACTTGATCGGAAAAAGTATCAAGATGAACTAATGTCAGCTCAATCCCCAAGGTAGCTAATTCATCAACTAAGGCAGAGGCGTGCCTGATGATCAAATCCATTTTTATCGCTGACCAATGATGTTGCTGCCATTGCTTTTTTGAAATAAAAAAAACAGCCTTCCCAGGTTTTTTAGCGTGCTGTACGCTTAAAAAATAATGTAAGGCTGGATTATCATGAGTTCGTAAATCATTTCTAAACCACAGTAACAAGAGTACTCCTTGGGGATCTATATCGTTTAGATAGAACTAATACGCGTATCTTAATCTCAACCTGTCTGGGTACGGTGATAAATAGGACTGTTGAGCTAAATATGCTTTGGGGTATTGCAATAAGTAATGCTTAATCAATGTCAGCGGTGCCATTAAAGGGACGAGCCCTTGGCGATAGGCATTGATTTGTTCACACAGCTCTTGTCGTTCATTAGCCCCAAGGTGTTTAGAGAAGTAGCCTTGAATGTGCGATAGTGTATTAGCATGTTTTTTTCTTGTCGCAATAATTTTTAACGCCGTCATTAGACCTAAAATATATTGCTGCGCAACGTCCTCTAGGGCCATATCAGAACGAGCCAGTAAGCGCCCTAAGTTTTTATAGGCCACTAAATCATGACTCATTACAGTGTATTTATATTGGCTGTGAAAGGTGGTGAGCTTGTGTTTGGTTAATCCCGACGCATTAAGGTTTTGCCAGTGTTTGTAAGCGTAAACACGTGCGACGAAATTTTCTCGAATAAGTGGATCGTTTAAGCGTCCATTCTCTTCACACGGTAGTAACGGATTAGCCTCCATAATTTCTTTAGCAAAGGTGCCCACGCCATTTGACACTAACGAGTTCCCCTCGCTGTTATAAATCTTGACCCGCTCCATGCCACAACTTGGACTTTTTGCACAAAAAACATAACCACTTAAATGCTTGGTCATTGACGCCACTTTTTTTCCATAAGCTTTGAGTGCCTCAGTGACATCACCTGTACCATCAGGGCGAGCAACTTTGATTATATCATCTTGCTTAATTTGCCTAATTGTCGGTCTTGGGATCGGTAAACCGATAGCTACTTCTGGGCAAAATGATTGATAAGTCACATGCTGACCAAAATCATTAATACAGAAATTCGATGGTTTACTACTGCGATCAAATCGCACTTTTTCACCCACTAAGCACGCACTAATACCAATTTTTAAATCTTTTTTGTTCACTTGGTGAATCATAGTCAATTCCTTAAAAAATCGTTAATAGATAAACGTGCCTATTGGGTTTAACAACTTATTAATACCCTGAGTAAAACGCAGTGCGTCATTAGCCACGGTGTAGCATAAACAGCCCTCTGTGGAGATCGGGTTATGTTGATGACGACCATCAAGCATAATGAAATCTCCTTTAACGTATTTACCTTGTTCATCTTCAAATGAACCATCTAGGAGTAACGTTAATTCGAACCCTTTGTGAGTATGCTCTGGCACACCACCACCGGGCTCAATGTGAAGTAAACTGGTATGAATCTCTTCTTCATTTAGTTGTACGCGCGCCCGAGAAAGTTTGCCAATATTGGTACTCTTGCCTACGACCATATTGTTTAACGCTAACGGTAATGGATAAGTTTTATTATTAAATGTTATCGTTTTTTCCACTGGCGCTTTTAACTCTTCTCGCGCTGTTGAGGCTGTAATGTCACCGATCATTTGCTCAAAATCGAAGGTTTCACTATCAAAATCATGATCATCACGTTCAGTTGTAACTGATGGTGAAAAATCGGCTTCAAGGACAGATGCCGCCTCATCGGTTAACAGCGCAATTTGCTGTTGGCAGTGTGAGCACATTTGCGCATGCATCGCGATTCCCGCGGACAGGGATGCTGGTAAGTCTCCTGCAACGTATGATTTTAATAACTCAAAAGTAGGGTGATGTTTAATCATGATCTTCTCCTAACTGCACTTTGAGTTTGGAAAGCGCTAAACGTAATCGAGATTTAATGGTACCAAGGGGTAGATTTAATTGCTGCGCCAATTGCTCTTGCGACATTTCCATCAAGTAGAAGCCCTTGACCACAGCTTGTTGTGGCGCAGGTAACTCTTCAATAGCGCTGAGTAAGTTCTGGTTTTCTAAGTGATCATCATATATTTCTTCATCGCTGGCTTGCCCTTCCGCTAGCGGCCAGATGTCATCACTTAAGTTGTCTTCCTTGTTTCCTTTGATTTTACGCAGCATATCAAAGGTGACGTTACGCATGATGGTATAAATCCATGTTGTCGCAGCCCCTTTGTCAGCGTTGAACAGGTGGGCTTTACGCCACACGTTACTCATGGTTTCTTGAACGACTTCGTTTGCTTGCGCTTCATTGGGAAACTTACTGCGGGCAATGCGTAATATTTTAGGTGCAAAAAGCTTAAACAAATGCGTGAACGCTTGCTTGTCTCTTTGTTCTGCTACGCTGTTCAGCCATTGGCAAAGCTGTGGGTGATCTATTTCATCATTCATCTTAATAGATTTAACACTAGCGTCTTTGCATGGCAAGTTTGTTTGTATCACTTTACACACCATTGAATTATCCACTTGAGTATTAATACGGTTGTAAAGAACATAAGATCACTTAATTTTAAATTTATTGTGATTTTATTTATAAACAATTGATTCAATAAATTCTTTTGTCTGCTCTAGATTGTTCATATGGATGAATGAGTTTTTAACCTTCAAGCTAATAGGTAAGAGTTCAAGCCATCGTGCAACCACCCAATGGGCACATCTCAGCTCTTTCACGCGGTATAAGTCACTGAGTATCTCGTGTTGCGAAATGATGCTATCAAGTACACTACCTAGCGTTGAGATTGGTAAACTAGTCTGATGAAACTGTGACCAATGAGAGAACTTGGTCATCATTGCAAGGGACAAGCCCTGCTCATCAACTTTTTCTTGGCCAATATGCACTAATGACTGGCAATAGATATCAATTTCCAAAATACCATCCGGCCCTTGATTGAAGTCTTTTATCTCGACTAAGCTCCCCCACTTAACATGAGAGAGCCCCTGTTCAGGTGACGTGAGTTGGATGACGAAACCGCCTAGCTCTGAAGCCATACTGACCATTGATAAATATTTAGCTTCAAATATTCGCAAGCGCATTCTGCCATGAGGTAGAAGAAATACAGGCAATGGAAATATTGGTAAATTAAAATTATTCATTGTCGCTTCTTGTTTGTCATTCATACACAGTCATACGCTATCAACGCTTGGTGCGATCAGTGTGAGTTCAAATAAAACCGACTGAATGAACTAATTTAATCATTAGCGTTTGTATTTCACACACTCAAAGTGACAAAGGAGTGCCTTAATGAGCTCTCTCATTTGGGCAACACAGAGTTTATTGGTCGACAGCTCGAGGCTGCAGCTCCTACCTGAGCGTTAATCAAAAAGGCTTAATTTCACCACAAACAATAATGGTGTGTATGGGTAAGGTGCCGATAGCAAGGCGCAAAATAAAACGGATAAGTAAAGATAGTGAACACAATACAATGCCCTCAATTGAGGGCTTACGATTAAATAACTGAGCGTTTACAGCGCTTATTTTGCTGTTCCTTATCAAAAAACAAGGTGACATCCGCCACTTTAACGCCAAACTTATGCATCGATGTTTTGTTCATCACCCGATACTCATCTAGCTGATACATCCAATCATCCATCGCGACTTTGTACGTTGTCTCATCGAGTGTTAACAACAGATCGTAGTTAAATTGAAAGGCGAATCCTTGGTGGACCCCTTTGGCCACACCGTCAACATCACCGGCAGTGCCAGAATAACTACCATCTTCTAATTTGGTTAATTGCCAATTTCGGTAGCTCACCTCACCGTCATTAAAATAAAACACTTCTGCTAAGGTGCCTTGGTTTTCTTGCCATGTACCAACAATTTCAACACAAAAGCGCCGATTCACTTTATTGGTATAGTCTTGAACCATTCCCCACCCTGTCACCGACTGATTAAAGTAAGTCTTGATATCAAAGGGCTGCTGAACGGATTCATAATCGCCAATATCTGTAGAGCACCCTAATGCACTCACACTTAATAGTAATACACCCACATTCCGTTTAAATTTAATCATTATTATCTCCTAATAATTCTGCGCGAAGTTTAGGCTGACTTGTATTCTCTGATAACCAAATATCAATAAACAATTGACCAAACTGGGCATCATTTATCGCCCCGACACGCTTGCCGTTAAAGAAGAACGTGCTGCGCTGTTCGGTCATTAGTAAAGCTAAATTGTCACCATCGACAATATCAGGCCAAATCGTTTTTAGTGGTGCTAAATAAGGAGTATAAACTTCAGGTGATATATTGAGGTGTTGCCACTGCTCTACAGTACGTTTTATTAAGTCATCACTCGAAATATCAGCCTGATAGTTGATCTGATATACCAGCATTTCTTTCTGTGCGCTTATTGGGTAACGACCCGAAGTGGTTAGTAGCCGGCTTTGATATAAATCCCAAAATAGAATTGAAAATGTTGTTTCACCTAATTCGATAAATGGTGCTGAGTCCAGCGCTTCATCGAGAGATTGATAGTCACTTAACATTGCCCCTTGTTCAGATGGTTGTTCTTGATTTGCCCACCCCAATGAGTGACTAGCAATAAATAATAGTACAGCGGTTATCCCTTTAAACATGATGATACTCCTTCTCGAATATTCGTGATTTGATATAGAAAAAACTCACCATCAACAGCCCCCATACTACGCTCAATAAAGCATAGGTTTGGATGAGGGGCAAACCAAACTCAACCGCATTCAATTGATAGCCAGCAATATAACTCAATGGCGCAAGCAGGCCAGTAAGCACTTGAAATAGTATTGAACGCTCAAGAAATTTAAGGCTATGGCAAAGTGTCGCTGAGAAACAAAACCACAACGTGATTAGCCAAAATGGCAAAAGGTTAGCTCCATCAAAAATAAAAATATGACTTAACTGCAAAGCAGAATCGACACAGATACCAATGATGCTGATAGTTGCTATCAACCTTGCTTCCTTAGCAGGTGCAGTTGATATCCACATTAAGTGACAACACAGCCATACGAGAGCGATAGGAATAAATAAATTCCCCCAAAAAACTAAGCCGAACCACATCAGATTAAAACCAAGTAAATTAAGCAGCAACAAAACCATACCTAAGTTTGCAATGAACGTTAGTAAGTAATACGAATCAAATAGCGATTAGGTTCAAAAAACATGTGAATTTATTTAAATGAAGAGGCTGTAAATATTAAGCAGTTCGACCCATGTTGTTGTACTATGATGCGATTAAACAAAGAGCTGATTGCACACTTAAACAGGAGTTCCCGTTGTATCAATTATATTACTACCCATGTAACGCCAGCATGGCACCGCATTTTATGCTGGAAGCATTACGCACGAAATATCAGATTGAATTTGAGCTCCTTAAAGTAGACCGTAAAAATAACGCACAAAAGTCAGCGCAATACTTAGCGTTAAACCCTGCGGGGCGCATCCCGACCCTAATCGATAGAGAGCAGGCTATTTTTGAAAGCCCAGCTATTTGCATTCACTTGGCTGAACAGCATCCGCAAGCGAAGCTAATCCCTGCCATTGGTACTAGCGAACGTGCTAAGTTTATGCAATGGATGATGTATTTAACTAATACATTACAAGCCGAATTAATGGTCTATTTCTACCCAGAAAAACACTCAACAGATGTGACTCACGCAGCGGCAATTAAACAAGCTCAAGACCAACGGGTTAGTGATATTCTGGCGTTACTCGATAATGAATTAGCGAACTCCACTTACCTCGTGGGTGATAGCATCAGCGCCTGTGACTACTTCCTGTTTATGCTCGCTGTGTGGGCTGATGAGATCACCAAGCCACCATTAGAATTTACTCATCTTGCTCGTTATTTACGTCAGTTAGCTAAGCAGCCTGAAATTATTAAGGCGTGCGAGACTGAAGGAGTGAGTTTGGCGCTTTATCAAGAGAATAAAGCATAGAATCATTAAATTGGATGGATAACCATGGCCCGTTTTGTTAATAAGTATTCGATTCTGACTACCGTCGGCTTACTTTTTCTTAGTTTCTTTTTCTTCATCAGTTTGTTGGGTGAAAATCATAAAATAGATAATCAAATAAAAGATTACCTTACCCAAATTCAAGCAGGAAATTATACTAAGTTATGTCTGCCGATTGCTTCTCATCAAACGGATACCCAAGCGTTAAATGAGCTACCCTGTCAAAATAAGAACTTCCTTTTACTGATTAGTTTATTAGAAAGCTTCTCACTATTAGACACTTCCAACTATGAAATCACCGTGAAACGCCATAACTTTTGGGTTCCTTTCATTTCAGACAGCCGTGTATCTGTCGGGGTAAGCCTATCCACCAAACAAGATAGAACGTTAACATCGGTACTAACGAGCCCTGAGCATCATTACATAGATAACCTATTCTCTGTAAAACGAGAAGGCTCTGGCTGGAAAATCGACGCTATCAGAATTAACCACGAACAATTCATCAATATAGTCCAGAACAACCAAACCTCTCTCGATTTTGAGAAATTTATCAGCCAGACAGAAGACGGCTTTAGACTTCATCACAATGTCATAAAAAAAGCGGATATGTCAGCAAAAGAGAAACATGTATTACGATTTAATTTAGAAAAAGTTGCTTCGTTGCTATGAAAAACAATCATGGGAAAAGCCACACTAATAGAAACGGCAAGGGTGATTGGTTTATTGATGTGATAACGAAATAACAGTAACAAAAATAGCCCACGGAAGATAACTTCTTCGAATATTGCCCCCATAATCATTACAGGAAAGGGGATGCCAGGAGTGACTCCCTCCTTAAATCGAGCTCATTTGAATAGAGGGGCATTAAGATTAAACCCACCTAATGAATGACAAAAAACTTACCCCCATTAATAGTTCGAGTGAAAGTAATACGTATAAAGAAAAAAACACCCCCTTCATTTTTCTAGGCCCCAATTTAAGGGCGTTGAAGCCCTTTCGTTATACTTAGTTAGATAAAGAAAGTTAATCAAAACCTTAATTAGCTTCCTGTACTATCATTAATTACTTTCGTCGCCTTTTTCTGACCAATACAACCTTTCAACAGCTATACATTGAAATTGAAAAAATACTAGGCCGCCAACTCCACCAAAAATTGCTATTAACCAAGGGTTGTCAATTTTTAATATATATTGAGCAAACATCAGTAATAGAAAAATACAAAAGAACCCCATATAAGGCCAACCTGTTTTAAAGGTTTTTCCATAGAGTTTTTTGTATACGAGTTTTTTTTCAGAATTTGACATTCCTTCTTCAAGGTGGAGCTGCTTATATGAACGATAAAACATAATCGAGCCTTTTATTTGCTTTACTTTCTAACTCACAAGAAACTGCACTCTTTAATACTGATAGAACCTCAGAAAAGAGAATTCATTACTTTCAATAAAATGACGTAGGTAATTCAATTTAAAAAATTAGTTTTCCTACTTTTTTGTCAAAGTAGTCAGACAGGAATTCCCTTTTAACTTATATATAAAAATACCAATCAAGAAACCGCTTAAATGTGCGGAATGGCTCGCATCATTTGATAAAATACTTAGCGACAATTCACTAAAAGCTAATATTGAGAGAAGAGAAATAATTATATTAAAATATTTTTTTTCATAATAATAACTAATTGCATAGGCTAGGAGTGTATACGCCCCACCTGATAAACCTAGTAATGCATCGAACGGAGTATGGTAAAAATGATTAACAGAAAAAGTTACTACATGAGAGCCAACAGCCCCTACATAAAATACGTAGAAAGTTAATAACGTCTTACGCATTGGAACCATTGAAGCGATGAGTATAGTCAATATGGTATTTACTAACCAGTGCTGAATGTCACTATGAAATAATGGGCCTAATAGAAATCTCCATAAAGAACTGATGCCAATTTCTGGATAATAATTTCCAAAAGAAATCACTAGTGTTTCAAAGTCACCTAGCAGCCTTGATAAATAAAACTGTGTAAGAATAATAAAAATTAAAAAGGGTGCGAAGGTTAGAAGAACGCTCGGAAAGGACTTTTTAAGTTCAAACAGAAACTCCACTTTTTGCTTGCAGTTATCAATACTCTTGGTACTTAAGCCCATATCCATTAATGCTATACTCAACAACATTACAAACAAAGTAATATGTGCAGTAGGCTGTGTAATGTCTCTAAAAAGAAATACAAAAGAAACTAATAGCATTGTAAAAAGTAGAAGAATAAAACTTTTCTTTACAGAATTTTTATAAGACTTAAAAAAACTATTTCCCAATGTAGAGTGGTGTGTAGGCAGGACAAAACTTCCGTTATCATCTTGGATAAGCCAGCCTTCAATAGGCCTCCATTCTTTAATAAATAATTCCACTGATTCCAGCTTTTGGGGAGTAGTATTATATCGTTTCACATTCATGCAATTAACCTAAACTTATGACTAAATGAGTACTACAGCAAACAGCCGTAGTACCACCGACTAACTTAGTCTTCCATCAGTGCAACACATGCAAGGACAGCAGCTGTAGCTATTAATCCCACACCAGTCATTCCGACAGCAAATGCAGCACCGGCAATAGCAGCTTCTGCAATTGCACCTTTCTCTGCACTCAACCCGCCATTAACCTGATCCATTTCACTCACACTTAATTCACGCATAATATTGTTCTCCATATCACCGATAAACTATCGGTATGTTTTTCATTATTTAGTTGATTGTATTAATGCAAAAACCAACCATTCCTTTTTACTTCATGCGGCGACAACCTCACTGCGCTGCCGCAAACTTAAGCTAGTCAACAAAATTGCATTGTGCAAATTTTATTCACAATTATTTTTATCACTTATTGTTTAGTAACAAAAAAGAACTAACATTAGCTTCGGTGAGGTGATTGTTTTAATATGGCATAGGTAGTGGTAATAAGGTTTTAAGCCAAGACAGCTAAGGTTAAGCCATCATTGATACACTATATTATTTGTACATATTTCCTAAAATAAGCGTCGTAACGCCCACTTAAATTAGAACAACTTCAATTAATGACTAAAAAAACTGATGACAAGCCAACGGCTGAAGAAAAAAAGAGCAAAGCAACGAAAAGCAAAACAGCTAAATCTTGGCGTAAGAAGCTATTAGTCTTAAGTGCTAAGCTGTTGCTAGTGATGTTTGCGGTTATTGGCGGCTATGGTATTTACCTTGATGGTAAAATTGAACAAAAGTTTTCTCATGACCACTGGGATATTCCAGCCAAAGTGTATGCTCAGTCATTAAGCCTTAAGCCAAGACAAGCGATAGCGCGTAATCAGGTCATTAATGAACTTGAAGAGTTAAATTATCGACGTGTTAGTAACCCAAGCTCTCCCGGTGAGTACTCAGTTTCAAAGACAAAAATCGATATCAATCGACGTGCCTTTAATTATGTTGACGGCCCCCACCCCGCTAAACGTGTAATGCTCAACTTCAAGGGCAGCTACCTTTCATCAATTACCACCCGAAACAATAAAGAGTCATTAACGCAATTTAATATTGAGCCTAAACTATTACAGCGTATTCGCAACAGCAGTAAAGAAGATCGATTATTTGTACCTCGAGAAGAGTTTCCTGAACTCCTTATTGCAGCGCTAATTCATATTGAAGATCGTAAGTTCTATCAACATAAAGGTATCGCTCCGCTATCAATTATTCGCGCCATGGTTGCCAATATAAAAGCTGGCCGTACTGTTCAAGGTGGTTCAACGTTAACTCAACAGCTAGTGAAGAATGTTTTTCTTACTCGTGAGCGTTCATTGTGGCGAAAGGTCAAAGAAGCTTATTACTCAATTTTAATCGAGTTTAAATATTCAAAGGATGAGTTACTTGAAATATACCTTAATGAGGTTTTCCTTGGACAAAATGGTGCGTTAAGTGTCAATGGTTTTGGCTTGGCTAGTGAATTCTATTTCGCCCGCCCAATCAATGAATTAACACCAGATCAAATCGCATTACTTGTCGCGATGATCAAAGGTCCTAGCTATTATAACCCTAAGCGTTATCAAGAGCGTGCGTTAAAACGCCGTAATTTAATTTTACGTCAACTCTTAAGTGAAGATTATATTTCAATCGCTCAGTATAAAAAGGCCGTTGACGCTAAACTCGGTTTAAAAAATAGTGTTGCTAAAAACGGTGAGTTTCATGGATTTATGTCGCTGGTTCGCCGCGAGTTAGCAACTCGTTTCACCCAAGACTTTTCTAAGAGCTCAGGGATTTCTATTTTCACCACCTTAGACAGTAGTGCACAGCGTTTTGCTCAGCAAAGCTTAACAAAACGAATTAAGCTGCTCGAGAAGTCAAAAAAGACCAATGATTTAGAAGGCGCAATGATTGTTGCCAATTATAAAACAGGGGAAATTAAAGCGATTGTTGAGGGGAAAAATAAAAACTTTGCTGGCTTTAATCGTGCTCTCAATGCAGTACGCCCTATAGGATCTTTAATTAAACCTTTTGTGTTAGCCACAGCCCTTGAGGATGCCGCGCGTTATAATCTAGCGACCCCACTTAAGGATAAGCCAATTTCCCTTAAAGACGGCGAAGGTAATACTTGGAAGCCGCTCAATTACGATAAAAAATATCGTGAACAGACCAACTTATTCGATGCCTTAACTCATTCTTATAACATTCCTTTTGTAAATCTTGGTATGGACGTGGGCCTTGATAATATCTCTTATACCTTAAATCGTGCAGGCTGGAATAATGAAGTTAAGTTGTTACCATCGATGCTACTTGGTGCACTCGAGTCAAGCCCATGGCAAATGACTCAGCTGTATCAAAGCCTAGCTAACCAAGGCGAAAAGCTCACACTACACGCGGTGATTGCTGTCACCAACGACAGTAACGACACGTTTTATGGGTATAATAAAATCCCCGTGCAAGCCATTAGTCCTCCAGCCGCCTATTTAACAAAATATGCTATGGCACAAGTTACAAAAACAGGCACAGCAAAATCTTTAACTTGGCGTAATAAAGGCAAACGATTAGCTGGTAAAACGGGAACAACCGATGACTTACGGGATAGCTGGTATGCGGGGTTTGATAATAATGAAGCTACCGTGGTATGGCTTGGCCGTGATGATAATAAACCGACAGGCTTAACGGGGAGTTCCGGTGCTTTAACCGTCTATAGTGACTTTGTAAAACAGCGTGGCGGCGTTTCACTTTCGCTAAAACAGCCAACACAAATCACCACGGGTTACTTTAATAGTTTCAGTGGTGTCGCTAGTGCTAAAGGCTGTCGTGATGCTGTCACGATGCCTGTATTAGCTGCAGCATGGCAAGGTGGGCATGGTTGTAATACACCTAAGAAGAAGCAATCTGTATTTAGTGATTTCTTTGATAGTTTTACAGAATAGTAGCGCGGCATTGAGTAAAGCGAGATCCTGACTAAAAGCATGTCAGGACGACGAAGTGGTGGCATGTCAAGACGTCACAGTGGTGGCATATCAGGACGTCACAGTGGTGGCATGTCAGGACGTCACAGTGGTGGTATGTCAAGACGTTACAATGGTGGCATGTCAGGGTGACAAAGTAACGAAGAGTAGCTTACCGATTCTTCGTTACTAATATCGTTTCTAATACCGCAGCGGCGACGATTAATGCGCCACCAATATAGACCATGCTACTAGGCCATTGCCCTAAAATGAGAGCTGCCAGTGCCACACCATAGAGAGGTTGCAAACAGGAGATTAAGCCTGCGGTTTTAGCCGAGAGTTGCCTAAAGCAATGTGCTAAAAACGCATGGGGCGCGGCAGTAAAAATAACCGATAACACCACTAATAGGCCCAGCTCACCAACAGCACCGTCGTGCCATACACCCGTCATTTCTAGCGGGTTAAAATCAACAAATGACACCAACATCAATGACACAACCAAGGTTTGGTAGAACATGGCTTGGGTGCCTTTATAATGACTGAAATACTGTTTATGCAGCACATTGCGCAGCGCAAATAAAAAGCCAGACACCACCCCAATCACCACACCAAGTGTTGTATCATTTTGCATAGAAAGTTCAGGAACAAGCAGTAATACCCCGATAAAAACGGCGATAGCGCAGAGTATGTCACGACGGTGGGCACGGGTTTTATTAAACAGTGGTTCTAGAAATACGGTGACCACGGGATAACAAAAAAATGCCAACATCCCAACGGCAACTCCCGCCAATTGCATTGCATAAAAATAAGTGACCCAGTGTAAACCAATCAGCACGCCTAGTATTAAAGCGACTTTATAGTCTGTGGCATTGTTTAGTAATAAGTTGTCACGCTGAAACTTGATCATCACGGCTAATGCACAAGCAGCTAAACCACTACGGAACATAGTAATATCAAGTGCAGACCAAGGGAGAAGGTGTGAAAATAACGCAGTACCGCCAAAAAGCAGTACTGCGAAATGAAGTTGAACTAAGCTTTTACTTTGCTCGTTCACTCAGACAATTAACTTGCTGAATCAGTTGATTCGTCAGAGGCTTGCTCTGTTAAATCCTGTGCAGCTTCAACGTTTGATGCTACCGATTGCTTGGTTGCTTTTAATTGAGCCATTGGCTGACCTAATCGTGTCACCACTTCTGGCTCAAGATAAGGTTCGAACTGCTCAAGCATTTGATCACCGAACAACATCACCACTGTACTACCTAGTTTAAAGCGCCCCATTTCATCACCCTTTTTGAAGGTGATAGCTTCATCACCATCAGCAGGATAATCCCAGCTATCTAATTGGTTGCTTGGTGGTGTCACTGTGCCGTGCCATGTAGTTTCAATGCTAGCCACAATTGTTGCACCAACTAACACCATCGCCATCGGGCCAAACTCAGTATCAAAAATCGCAGCAACACGCTCATTACGAGCAAATAGCCCAGGAACATTTTGTGCTGTTAGCGGGTTAACAGAAAATAAGTCACCTGGCACATATACCATTTCACGCAATGTGGCATCCATTGGCATGTGAATACGGTGGTAATCTTTTGGCGCTAAATAGATTGTCGCAAAGTGCCCGTTGGCAAATGGTTTAGCACGCTCTTTATCGCCGCCAAGCAAAGTAAAGGCAGAATAATCATGGCCTTTAGCTTGAATAATACGCCCGGCTTTTGTTGGGCCTAACTGGCTTACACAACCATCAACGGGTAATACAACATCGGTGTCACTAATTGGACGTAAGCCCGGCTTTAGTGCGCGAGTAAAGAAATCGTTAAAGGTACGATATTCTTTAGCACTTTCACGCTCAGCTTCTGACATATCGATGCCATATTGCTTAATAAACCAGTTGATAAAACCCGTTGTGATGCCGCCACATTCTTTTGCTGCAAAACGCCCCATCAAGCGTGATATTCCATGCTTAGGTAAACAATATTGGCTAACAATTTTAAACTTATCGGTAAAACTCACGGATACTTCCTTAATTAGAACCGCCTGGGTGGCGATTTGGTTTATTATTTTCTAGTGAATCGAGAATACGATGATAATTTTCAAAGCGCTCGAAATCAATTTTTTCATCTTCTACAGCTTGAGCCAAGATACAACCGGGGTCATCTCGGTGTTTACAGTCTCTAAACTTACAGCCGCCGAGAAAGTCTCTAAACTCAATAAAACACCACGCAATACGCTCTGGGTCTAGATGCCACAAGCCAAACTCACGCACACCTGGGCTATCAATTAAATCACCACCGTGTTCAAAATGAAGTAGTTTTGCAGTGGTAGTCGTGTGCATCCCCAAACCTGATGTGTCAGAGATATCACCCACTTGTAGCTCAGCATTAGGCATCAGGGCATTAATTAACGATGATTTACCAACACCCGATTGACCAACAAAAATGCTGACCTTATCTTTGAGCATTTGATTTAATTTTTCAACACCTTCTCCCGTATGACTCGACAGCATGATTACTTCGTAACCAATTTGGCGATACGGTTCTAGCATTTCATCAAGTAATGCCATGCCTTCATCATCCAATAAATCAATTTTATTTAAAACAATGATTGGTTTGATTTCAACGTCTTCAGAGGCTACTAGATAGCGGTCTACGATTTGAGTGGAAAAGGCAGGAGCAACAGAAGAAACAATAAAGATTTGATCGATATTAGCGGCAACAACCTTAATGCCGTCATAGAAGTCAGGGCGAGTTAATTCACTAACACGCTCATGAACTGCTTCAACGACCCCGCTAATACCAGATAAAACCTCATTACCTTTACGCCAAACAACCTTGTCACCAGTAACTAGCGAGCCTGCGGTGCGGCGGATGTTACAACGAAAGACTTGTCCTTCGTTATCTTCAATATCAGCATGTTGGCCATAACGACTAATTACCAAGCCCGTTTCTTGAGTACCAAGCTGGTCAGCCTGCCACTGGACTTGTTGCTCTTTCTTCTTCGATGACGATATACGTTTTTTTTGATTGGAGCTAACGCGGCGCTGTTGCCCCTTCGTTAATTTCTTTTGTTTAGCCAAAGGTTTCTTCTAAATGTGTCTTGAATGAGTAAAGATTGTCTTAATCATACTATGTACAGCACAAAATAACATAGATAAAGGCGATTATTGAATGGTAGATTGAGCAAAACTAACCCGTATCAATAAATAATAAGAGAGATTAGCGCTTACTCTCAATACACTGATATACTATCAGCATTAAAAATTAGCCAAGAAGTTCTTTATGCAATCATCACAGAAAAATAAGCACAACCTCGTTTGGGTCGATTTAGAAATGACAGGGTTAAACCCTGACACTGACCGCGTGATAGAGATTGCAACCATCGTGACTGATAGTGAATTAAATACACTCGCTGAAGGGCCAGTATTAGCCATCCACCAGCCTCAATCGGCTCTTGATGCGATGGACGAGTGGAATACTACTCATCATAACGCCTCTGGATTAGTCAAACGTGTTCAAGAAAGTACAATCTCAGAACAAGACGCGATTGAACAAACGATTGCCTTTCTAACGCCATGGGTTGGACAGGGTGAATCTCCAATGTGTGGTAATAGTATCGGCCAAGACCGCCGTTTTATGGCGCGTCACATGCCTGAACTAGAGGCCTTCTTTCACTATCGTAATATTGATGTGAGCACAATAAAAGAGTTAGCGCGCCGTTGGGAGCCCGAAATGCTCAAAGGTTTTTCAAAGCAAGGTACTCATAAAGCCTTAGACGACATTAGAGAGTCCATTGCTGAGCTGCGTTATTACCGCGAGCATTTTTTTAAGCAATAACGATTTTTTTGTCAATTTAGCGCATAAAAATGACAGTTTTTAAGCAATCGAGCCGCTAAGCGAAAAAAACACTTGCAGCTTAGCTCAATTTACTTATAATGCGCTTCACTTTCTTAGGCACCAGTCTTAGAAAGCGTAGTAAATATTGCGACTTTAGCTCAGCTGGTAGAGCGCGACCTTGCCAAGGTCGAGGTCACGAGTTCGAACCTCGTAAGTCGCTCCAATTTACTATCTATCCAATATAGACAATGTTTATATATGATGCGACTTTAGCTCAGCTGGTAGAGCGCGACCTTGCCAAGGTCGAGGTCACGAGTTCGAACCTCGTAAGTCGCTCCA
>NZ_JAUYVJ010000027.1:0-57571 GCF_030689115.1 Psychrobium sp. 1_MG-2023
GTCCCCTTCGTCTAGTGGCCTAGGACACCGCCCTTTCACGGCGGTAACAGGGGTTCGAAACCCCTAGGGGACGCCAACATTGCAGATAATCAAAAAGTCCAGGGTCCCCTTCGTCTAGTGGCCTAGGACACCGCCCTTTCACGGCGGTAACAGGGGTTCGAAACCCCTAGGGGACGCCAACTTTTTCTTCTGTCAATCGGCAGAAGTTCCAGAAAGCAATATCTTATAATTTAATTCATAATTTTATAGACAACTCTTCTACTATTTTCATATTGTTATTCATGAAACGAAAATGTCTGAATGTATAAAACGATTTATTAGTTTTTTGCTTAACACTACCAAAAATATAAAATTCAAATAACTAATACCAATTCACCTAATTACCTGATCACTTTCCGCAATATAAACCAATAATAGCTTTATTATTTACTGCCAATATAGATAGTTACATACACCAATAAATACCTTGCCGATATGGATGGTGGCACGTAGGTTCTGGTTGGAATCTAGAGTCTGTGCGCTAATCTGTTTATTCTCGTTACAAAATTGATCTCTTAATTAATAGGATTGGCATAACCCTTCATGGTCTGCTCTAAAGCAATCTAAAGCAATCTAAAGCAATCTAAAGCAATCTAAAGCAATCTAAAGCAATGGCAAGTATCAGGATACTTGAAGCAATGTTGTTATTAACCAGATTATTGTTCACGGGCTAAACGAGTGATAGCTGCGTTTATTCTCGTCAACAGTTTATTCGCTTAATTAACGGCATTGGATAAACTTATTCTAGTGAAGAGGGGCAGGGAATAAAGTGGGCTTAATCCACTATTAGGCTTAAGGAAGAAGGGTGTGTGTTAGGCAGAAAACACTGTTATCGCTAGCTATAAAGGGAAATAACTAGCTAAATTTTTTTGACTTTATCAATATTAGGAAAGGGGGCCGAGCTGTATTTCCCCATCTTTAATTTGTGTTTTACTACTCGAATAATTTTTATACGTCGTCAAGTGCAGTTTATCAATATTAAGTTGTACACCTTCATGAAGCGTTTTACTTGATAGAATACTTGCTTGAGTTAATCTTAAATCGAGCTGCTCATCGAGATGACTGATGGCATTTTGAAGCTGAATAATCGTGACAACTTTTTGGTCAACATTTTTCTTCAATTGACTTAAGAGCTTTTTATGCTCTTTTTCACA
The DNA here is from genome assembly GCF_030689115.1 of Psychrobium sp. 1_MG-2023. Taxonomy (NCBI): domain Bacteria; kingdom Pseudomonadati; phylum Pseudomonadota; class Gammaproteobacteria; order Alteromonadales; family Shewanellaceae; genus Psychrobium; species Psychrobium sp. 1_MG-2023. The sequence goes on from NZ_JAUYVJ010000027.1 coordinate 1,194, forward strand.
ATTTAGTTCAGCAAGCTTATCGTAGGCTTCTATTAATTGTTTTAATAATTCGTATTCGGTATGAAGATCTTTATTCAGTTCATTTTTTTGTCCGCGAATAGTATTAAAAGGTCCGCGAATTGATAGTAGGGTTTTACTACCAGAGTTACCACCAATTTCGACCGCAGAAATTGCGGTGCCGGCTTGAATGACTCCGCCAAAAAGAGTCCCTTTATTTTGCGCTTTATTACAGACAGTCACGCTACCAGTCACGGTGGCATTGGAATGCAGCATTTGTGTTTGTACATTTAAATTGCCGCCAGCTTCGATTTTTCCATATTGAATATATTGCGCGTGGATATTTCCACCTGCTGTAATATTGCAAGTATATTGCCCTTTAACTTTTGATTTATGGCCACTAATACCGTGTTGTACAGTAATATTACCTTTGGCTTCTAGTGTCGCGGAGTTAACAGACCCCCCTACGGTGATGTCACCTTGAGAGACCACTTTTAGCCCTTCACATACATCGCCAGAGATCATAACACTGCCTTCAAAATTGATATTACCGAAACCAACATCGACATTATCAACGGTTAAAATGTCATCAATAACTAAGCCATTATCAATTGCACGTGGGATCCCCACGCGGTTTGCAATTAATAAGTTTTCATCGGTGGATGAAACTTCAGTGCCTTCACCGATAGAAAACTCGTGCAGAACACCTGGTTGTGGTGCGATTGACTCCCCTAACACGTTAATGCCAGGCGTCCCTTCGGTAGGTAGGTGACGACGCATTAAACGGGCTGCCTCTTTAACCGTTAGGATATCTCCTAACTCTTTCATGTCCACTTTGCCGTTAGATTTAGCTTGAGGCTTTAAACTGCGTTGCTCCATTGTTTCAACAAGCATTTCAAAGGTTGAGTCTTGACCGTTTATCGGGGGGGTACCAGAGGCTATATGGTGCTTTGTAACATCTCCTGGATTGGCTTGATGAGACGCATTTAAAAACTCATCTAGCGTGTCATTTTTAACACCTTGCACAATATTGTATTGGGTTAAAGTTGTCATCAAGTCTGAGAAATCAATGTAGGTGCCGCCATAAGGGGCATTGATCACAGCATAAGCTTGCATTTCATCGGCTGAAAGTTCTATGGTGAGTGTCGCATGGCGCTTTTGTGAGACAATTATTTCTGTGCCGAGCTCAGCACATGTTTGCTGTTCTTCTGGTAGCGACGCTTCTTTAGTGCACTTATTGATCAAATCTGCTGCTAAAGCAATATTCTCTTCAACTTGAAAGAATTGAGATGAGTCTGAACGATTTAATAATTGGCAAATCTCCACAGCTCTAATCGCATTGCTTTGGGGCTCTACGGTAATGAGCATTTCCATACCGTCACTAGAAAGGCGTATAGATTGTGGTGAAAGCATACTGGTAACCTTATTATCGTTGGTCTAATATTAAAGTGCTATAAATTAAATTTTATTAGTCTGTTGTTATGTAGTCTACTACAATATTTTTCGAACAGTAAGTGCCAATACTGCTTATATTGATAGATGTTAGTTAACAGTTTATGGTCGCATCTCTCTTTAGACAGGGTGGGGCCGTTATCGCTTGAGAAAGAAAGTTTATTGATAAATGACCGGCTGAGCACTTTTTATTCAAAAAATTGGTGAATTACTGCTATATTTAGTGCGCAGCATCAAATAAATTAAATTATAACTATTCACCAAGTAAATATGGGGTTATAATTTGCGCCCTTTTTTTCAAGTCGGTACCCTTATAATATGTCAGATACGACCATCACCTTTAGCGATTTAGAGCTAGCTCAGCCACTTCATAAAGCACTAGCAGATTTAGGATATGAGCGTCCTTCACCAGTGCAGGCAGCTGCTATTCCTCATATGCTAAAAGGCAAGGATGTCATGGCATTGGCACAAACGGGTACTGGTAAAACAGCTGCTTTTGCATTGCCTTTATTAACGAATATTGATGTTGACTTAGCGCAACCACAAATCTTAGTAATGGCACCAACACGTGAGTTAGCAATTCAGGTTGCTGAAGCATTCCAAGCATACTCTCGTTACATTAAAGGTTTCCATGTATTACCGATATATGGCGGTCAAGCTTACCCACTGCAAATTAAAGCGCTAAAACGTGGTCCACAAGTAATCGTTGGTACTCCAGGTCGTCTATTAGACCATTTAAACCGTGGCACGTTAAAGCTTGATAACGTTAAAGCAATGGTTCTTGATGAAGCTGATGAAATGCTACGCATGGGCTTTATTGATGATGTAGAAACGATGATGGCTGCAACGCCGAAAGATAAACAAACAGCGCTATTTTCTGCGACTATGCCGGATGCAATCAAACGCATTGGTAATAGCTATATGAATAACCCTGAGTTTATTAAGATCGAAGCGAAAACAGCAACTGTCGAAAATATCGATCAACGTTACTGGTTTGTTCGTGGTAACACTAAGATGGAAGCTTTAACACGTATCTTAGAAACTGAAACTTATGATGGCGTGATTATTTTCTCTCGTACTAAGACAATGACCGTTGAAATTGCAGAGAAATTAGAAGCTCGTGGTTACAGTGCTGCTGCAATCAATGGAGACATGACGCAGCAATTACGTGAACGAACAATTAATCGACTCAAAAATGGTGGCTTAGATATCCTAGTTGCAACGGATGTTGCTGCTCGTGGTCTTGATGTTCCGCGTTTAGATTTAGTTATTAACTATGATATTCCTTATGATGCCGAGTCATATGTTCACCGTATCGGTCGTACTGGTCGAGCAGGGCGTAGTGGTAACGCAATCTTATTCGTAGCACCACGTGAAAAGCGTATGCTATACACTATCGAGAAGCTAACTCGTCAGCGTGTTGCAGAAATGTCTTTGCCATCACGTGATGATATTTCAGCTAAACGTATCGAAACATTCCGTGAAACACTTGATAAAGTAATTAAATCAGAAGATTTAGCCTTCTACCGTGAATTAAGTCAAACGATTGCAGCCGAAGATGAAGCAACGGTTGAAGAATTAGCGGCAGCGCTATTATTCATGGCACAAAAAGATAAGCCGTTACAACTTGAGCCTGAGCCACCTCGTCGTGAGCGCCGTGAACGTGATGACCGTGATAACGATCGTGGTCGTGAGCGTGGTGGTCGTGATAACGAGCGCGGTCGTGAACGTGGTGCTCGCCAACCACGTCAAAACATCAACATGGACACATTCCGTATTGAAGTAGGCCGTGCTGATGGTGTTCAAGTGAAGAACATTGTTGGCGCGATTGCTAACGAAGGTAACTTAGACAGCCAATACATTGGTGGTATTCGTTTACACGATAGCTATACGACGGTAGAACTACCATCTGATATGCCAAAAGAAACTATGGATCACCTTTACAAAGCGTTCGTTTGTTCTAAAGCAATGAAGCTGACTAAACTTCAATCTGGTACGTTACCAGACGATCGCCCTCGTCGTAACAGCCGTGAAGGTGGTCGTGATGGTGGCGGCCAACGTCGCGACGGTGGTAACCGTAATGAGCGCGGTGGTCATCGCGGTCAACGCAATGACTCTCGCGGTCATCGTGGTCAACGCAATGACTCTCGCGGTGGTCAACGTGACAATCGTGGTCCACGTCGTGATCGCAACGATAAGTAATTACGCTTAACTTTACTTTAATAAAACCCTAGGTTAGTGAAAATTAACCTAGGGTTTTTTTATGTCCGATGAACGGCATTTAAGAATCAAAATAACAACAAGTTGAATTATTGGATAAATAATTGTCGATATTATATCAATAGGGTAGAATAAGCCGCCCTTAAATGACTCCTACGTTTGGAGGTTTTAAGGGATTTTTTAAGTGCTAATTCTTAACTATTTCTTAGCACAACGTTTAAATTTAAATTAACATGTGATCTTTGGTATAGGTCACCACTGTTTAGGAAGACTTTTTAATGAATACTCCAGTTACAATTACACTGCCTGACGGTAGTCAACGTTCGTTCGAACATGCTGTTTCAATTATGGATATCGCCAACGATATTGGTCCTGGTTTAGCGAAAGCTTGTGTTGCCGGTCGAATTAACGGCGAGCGTGTTGATGCTTGTGAATTAATCGAAACTGATGCGTCTGTATCGATTATTACCGCTAAAGATGAAGATGGTGTAGAAATTATTCGCCACTCTTGTGCCCACTTAATTGGTCATGCGGTTAAGCAACTTTGGCCTGATGCCAAAATGGCGATTGGTCCTACTATCGATAATGGCTTTTACTATGACATTGATATGGAGCATTCATTAACCACCGAAGATTTAGCAAAGCTAGAAAAGCATATGCTTAAGTTAGCTAAAACTGGTTACGAAGTGGTACGTAAAAAAGTATCAGTAGATGAAGCACGTGCAGTTTTTGAAGAGCGCGGTGAAAACTACAAATTAGAAATTATAGATGGCATTGACCCAGACGCGCGTCCAGGTTTATACCATCATGAAGAATATATCGATATGTGTCGTGGCCCTCACGTGCCAAACATGAAACATTGTCAGCATTTTAAAATTATGAAAGTGGCTGGTGCATACTGGCGTGGTGATTCTAAAAATAAAATGCTACAACGTGTTTATGGTACTGCTTGGGCGGATAAAAAAGCACTAAAAGCATACTTAAAGCGTTTAGAAGAAGCTGAAAAACGTGACCACCGTAAAATTGGTAAGCATTTAGATTTATACCACATGCAAGAAGAAGCGCCGGGTATGGTGTTTTGGCATAACGATGGTTGGACAGTATTCCGTGAATTGGAAGACTTTATCCGTGAGAAGTTATCTCAGTACGATTACCAAGAAGTTAAAGGTCCACAAATTATGGACCGCTGTATGTGGGAAAAATCAGGCCATTGGGATAAATACAGTGATGGCATGTTCACTACACATAGTGAAGCACGTGATTATGCAATTAAACCGATGAACTGTCCCGGTCATGTTCAAATTTTCAACCAAGGTTTAAAATCATACCGTGATTTACCACTGCGCATGGCTGAGTTTGGTTCTTGTCACCGTAATGAACCATCGGGCGCATTGCACGGTTTAATGCGAGTGCGTGCCTTTACGCAAGATGATGCCCATATCTTCTGTACTGATGAGCAAATCTTAGCTGAAGTGACAGATTGTATCAAAATGGTCTTTGACTGTTATGAAACATTTGGCTTTGAAGACATCGCTATCAAACTCTCGACTCGCCCAGAGCAGCGTGTAGGCAGTGATGAAGTGTGGGATAATGCTGAAAAGTCATTACGTGAAGCACTAGAGCAAAATAACCTGGATTATGAATTGCAACCGGGCGAAGGTGCTTTTTATGGCCCTAAAATTGAATTTACCTTACATGACTGTTTAGGTCGTGCATGGCAATGTGGTACAATACAGCTTGATTTCTCAATGCCGGGTCGTTTAGACGCAACTTTTGTTGCTGAAGATAACGAACGTCATACACCAGTGATGATTCACCGTGCAATTCTGGGGTCGCTAGAACGTTTTATTGGTATTCTTATCGAAGAGTACGCGGGATTATTTCCGACGTGGTTATCACCAACTCAGGTTGTAGTGATGAATATTACCGATAAACAGAGCCAATATGTCACAGATATCGTAAATAAATTGAAATCTAGTGGAATTAGAGCCAAAGCGGACTTGAGAAATGAGAAAATAGGCTTTAAAATTCGTGAACATACTTTAAAGCGTGTACCTTACCAAATTGTTATTGGTGATAAAGAGGTAGAAGCGCAAGAAATTGCTGTTCGAACTCGTAAAGGGGTTGATTTAGGAAAAATGTCTGTTGAGACATTCATCAACTCACTTACACAAGAGATCAACAGCCGTAGTCTTAAACAACTGGAGGAATAACAGATTAAAGGCGCAAGAAGAGGACAAGTGCAAAAAAAGAATTTGCACCAAATAAACGGTGAAATTACCGCTAGCGAAGTTCGTTTAACGGACGCAGACGGTCAACCTGTAGGTATTGTTTCATTACGTGAAGCGATGGCATCTGCTGAAGAAGCCAACCTAGACTTGGTAGAAATTAGCCCAAATGCCCAGCCGCCAGTATGTCGTGTTATGGACTACGGTAAATTCATTTTTGAAAAAGCTAAAAATGAAAAAGAGCAGCGTAAGAAAAATAAACAGATTCAGGTTAAGGAAGTTAAATTCCGTCCTGGAACTGACGAAGGCGACTATCAGGTAAAACTACGCAACCTGACTCGCTTTCTTGAAGACGGCAACAAAGCAAAAGTAACGCTGCGTTTCCGTGGTCGTGAGATGGCACACCAAAACTTAGGTAGCCAATTATTGAATCGAATTAAAGATGATTTAGTTGAACTAGCTAATGTGGAGTCCTTTCCTTCAATGGAAGGTCGCCAAATGGTGATGGTACTTGCACCGAAAAAGAAATAGTTAGGGCAATTCAAGTTGCAAATTGGCTACCAACTTCGGTCGGTAGCCAAATTTTGTACGCCTTGCTATATATTATTAACCCAATGCGAAGTAGAAGATTTAACAATGCCTAAGATGAAATCTAACAAAGGCGCCGCAAAACGTTTCAAGAAAACGGGTTCTGGTGGCTTCAAATTCAAACATAACCATCTTCGTCACATCCTGACAAAGAAAAGCACTAAGCGTAAGCGTCAATTGCGTTCTAAAGGTATGATCCATAAAGTGGACGTTCCTTCAATCAATCGCATGCTTCCTTTCGCATAGAACTTACTGGAGAATTTGAACAATGCCTAGAGTAAAACGTGGTGTACAGGCTCGCGCGAGCCACAAGAAAGTTTTAAAGCAAGCTAAAGGTTATTACGGTGCACGTTCACGTGTTTATCGCGTAGCGTTCCAAGCTGTAACTAAAGCTGGTCAATATGCTTACCGTGACCGTCGTCAACGTAAACGTCAATTCCGTCAATTATGGATTGCACGTATTAACGCTGCTTCTCGTCAAAATGGTATGTCTTACAGCCGTTTCATCAACGGTCTTAAGAAAGCATCTATTGAGATCGATCGTAAGATCCTAGCTGATATCGCAGTATTCGATAAGCACGCATTCAGCGTACTTGTAGAAAAAGCGAAATCTGCACTTTAAGTTAGTTTAACCTTAGGGTTAACACTTCAAGTTTGAAAGGGACCTTCGGGTCCCTTTTTTGTGTCAGAGATAAAGGTTTATCATTGATGGGTTTGCATCTCGCAGCTCATTTGCGTAATTAAGTCTTTGACTAAAAAATTCACCAAACTGTGATTAATTGTTTGTTACAATGCGTTATTACTATTATTAATAGAGTTTTGACTCATTATGCTAGAACGCAATCAATTACTAACCTACCTTGATGATTTATTAAAACCTCAACAAATTAAAGACTATTGTCCAAATGGTCTTCAAGTTGAAGGGGCTAATGATATAAAAAAAATTGTTACCGGTGTAACAGCTTCTCAAGCACTTATTGATGCAGCTATTGCTGCTGGTGCAGATACATTGTTAGTTCATCATGGTTACTTTTGGAAAGGTGAAAATCAAACCATTACCTCACTTAAAAAGCGTCGTATTAAAGCGCTTCTTAATGCTGATATTAATTTAATTGCTTACCACCTACCGCTAGACATACATCCAACGTTGGGTAACAACGCACAGCTGGCAAAGTTATTTGATATTACAGCGGTTGAAGGGCTAGAACTTGGGAATCCTCAAAGTGTTGCTGTTAAAGGGCGCTTGGTCAAAGCAAAAACAGTAACCGAATTAGGAAGCGTAATTGCGCAGCAATTAGGGCGAGAACCGTTAATTGAAGGCGCTAAAGATAAAGTCATTAAAACTATTGCCTGGTGCAGTGGTGGTGGTCAGAGCTTTATCGAAATGGCTGGTGAGCAGGGCATTGATGCATTTATTAGTGGTGAAGTATCAGAGCAAACGATTCACTTAGCACGAGAGTACGACATCGCATTTTTTGCGGCAGGTCATCATGCTACTGAGCGCTATGGGGCTAAGGCGTTAGGTGAGCATTTGGCCGTTGAACTTGGTGTTGATGTTGAATTTATTGATATTGATAACCCAGCTTAACAGATTTATTAGGCCATAAAAAAAGCTCAGCAGTTGCTGAGCTTTTTATTAACGGTGCTTTTTAATATTTATAGTGCCATACGATCTTTTGCAGCAGAGGCCAAGTCTGCAACTAATTGTTCGGTATCTTTCCAGTCAATACAGGCATCTGTAATACTCTGTCCGTAGACAAGAGGCTGACCCTCGATTACGGCTTGGTTACCTTCCTCAATAAAGCTCTCTGCCATGATACCAGCAACCTGCATGCTTCCAGCACGCATTTGTTGCATCACATCTTGCGCAACACTTAATTGATTCTTGTGTTCTTTCTGGCTATTACCGTGACTAAAATCAATCACGACAGATGGCATTAAATTAGCTGCTGCAAGTTGATCACAAGCCGCCGTTACATGCTCTTTACTGTAGTTAGGCGTTTTACCACCACGCAGAATAACATGGCCAAATGGGTTACCATGTGTGCGATAAACAGTCATTAAGCCATCTTTATCTGGTGAATAGAAAATATGGGCTTCACGTGATGCCCTCACTGCGTCAATCGCGATTTTTGTATTGCCATCAGTGCCATTTTTAAAACCGACAGGGCATGACAGAGCTGAGGCCATTTCACGGTGAATCTGACTTTCTGTGGTACGTGCACCAATTGCGCCCCAACTCACTAGATCGGCAATATATTGCCCATTCACCATGTCTAAGAATTCGGTTGCTATTGGGAGTCCCATCTCAGTCAGTTCAACTAAAAGGCCACGGGCTAGGCGTAATCCTTTATTGGCTTGATATTTACCGTTCAAATCTGGGTCGCTGATTAATCCCTTCCAACCAACTATGGTACGTGGTTTTTCAAAATAAACACGCATCGCGATGACAAGTGATTCTTTATATTGTTCTTGTAACACTTTTAGGCGTCGGGCGTAATCAAGTGCCGCTTCAGTGTCATGAATCGAACAAGGTCCTACAATAACCAATAAACGCTTATCTTGGCCGTTAATGACAGCTTCAATCTCACGACGGCTATTGATCAGTTGATTGGCCCCTTCTTCTGATAAAGGAAACTCACTGGCCAATTGGCTCGGGGTAATTACCTGATCGATATAGGTAGTTCTTAATTCATCGGTTTTAATTGACATGATTATTACTTCGTCTAAATTTTCTTATAATTGAATGCTGCCGCTACCTTAGCCCAAAGCTAGTCGCAGTTAAAGGGCAAAGGCACGAATTGTGGTAATAAAACGAAATTATTATGTATAGCCAAGAATATATTGGTATTAAAACATTTTTCGCTTGTGACCAGTGACATCTAAAATTTTCGCGGTGATCTCTTCAACACTGTAATTTGTCGTGTCAATATAAGGGATTCGCTCTTTACGATAGAGCATCTCTACTTCTTTAACTTCCATTCGACATTGGCGCATTGACGAGTATTGGCTGTTCGCACGGCGCTGGCTTCGAATGTCGTGCAAGCGGTTTGGATCGATAGTTAAGCCAAAAATTTTATGCTTATGCGCTTTTAACTCTTTAGGGAGTTCGAGGTAGTCCATATCTTGACAAATAAACGGGTAGTTAGCGGTCGCAATACCAAACTGCATTGCAAGGTATAAGCTACTCGGTGTTTTACCGCAACGAGAAACACCCACTAAGATGATTTCAGCGTCATCGAGGTGTTTTAAACTGATACCATCATCGTTATCAAGCGAGTAGTTAATAGCGTCTATGCGAGCACTATAAGCTTTATTAGCAATGCCATGGGTTCGGTGGAGTGTTGGCTCGGCTTTGAGTCCTAATTGTTTTTCTAACGGGGCAACGAAGGTATTTAGAAAGTCATAAGGTAAACAGTCAGTGCTATTGATTATTTCTCGAATTGTTTCATCGACAATAGAGTGAAATACCAACGGTAATTCATCTTCATAGGTGCTGGTGTTAATTTGACTGGCGACCTCTTGAGCTTTATCAATACTCTCGACAAAAGGGATAGTTATTTGATCGAACTTGGTATCAAACTGTGATAAAACAGCATGACCTAACACTTCGGCGGTAATAGCTGTGCCGTCGGAAATATAAAATACTTTACGCAAAATTTTATCCTTTTGTTAAAAAAATGGGCAATGTTGATTTTTGTGATTTACTCAGCATTTTATAGCAGTGTAGAATGCGATTACCAATTCTATTTTAATCCACACAAAATATTGTGAATATGGGGACTTTCTAGTGCAAGATTATGTACTTTGGTATGAACAGCTTGGCATGGGTGATGTTGAGGTTGTTGGTGGTAAGAATGCGTCTTTAGGCGAGATGATCAGTAATTTATCAAATGCAGGGGTTCAAGTTCCTGGTGGTTTTGCAACCACAGCCCATGCGTTTAATGAGTTTTTAGAAACCAGTGGTATTAACGAAAAAATTTATCAGCTATTAGATGATTTAGACGTTAACGATATTGCTGCGTTGGGTGATGCGGGTAAAACGATTCGTCAGTGGATCATTGATACACCTTTTCAAGCGCCATTAGAAGAAGCGATTAAGCAGGCTTATGATAAATTAGCTGCAACTTCGCCAGGTATGTCATTTGCTGTTCGTTCATCAGCCACAGCAGAAGATATGCCTGATGCTTCTTTTGCAGGTCAACAAGAAACCTTTTTAAACGTGGTTGGCTTAGAGTCGATTCGAGAAGCGGTTAAACATGTATTTGCCTCATTATTTAATGACCGTGCAATTTCATACCGTGTTCATCAGGGCTATGATCATCGTGGTGTTGCACTCTCTGCTGGTATTCAGCGGATGGTACGCAGTGATATCGCTGCATCTGGTGTAATGTTTACCTTAGATACTGAGTCAGGTTTTGAAGACGTCGTATTTATTACGTCATCGTGGGGCTTAGGTGAGATGGTTGTTCAGGGTGCGGTAAACCCAGATGAATTTTATGTACATAAGCAAACTCTTGCTGCTAATCGTCCAGCTGTTGTTCGCCGAAATATCGGCAGTAAATTGGTAGAGATGGTTTACTCTGATAATACTAGTCATGGTAAACAGGTTGTCATCAAAGACATTGAAAGTGAACGTTCACAACAGTTCTCAATTAGCGATAGCGAAGTGGAAGAATTAGCTCGCCAGGCTCTGATCATCGAGCAACATTACGGCCGTGCGATGGATATCGAATGGGCTAAAGATGGCGATGATGGCAAATTATATATCGTTCAGGCTCGTCCTGAGACAGTCCGTTCTCGCGAAGACGGCAACTTCATGGAACGCTACACGCTCAATGAGTCAAGCACTGTGGTTGTTGAAGGTCGTGCCATTGGTGGCAAGATTGGTTCAGGTGTCGCGAAAGTATTAACTTCACTAGATGAAATGGACCGTATTCAAGAAGGTGATGTATTAGTTACTGATATGACAGACCCTGATTGGGAGCCAATTATGAAGCGTGCTTCTGCTATTGTGACAAATCGCGGCGGCCGTACATGCCACGCGGCTATCATTGCACGAGAGCTTGGCGTACCCGCTGTAGTTGGTTGTGGGAATGCCACAGACTTAATCAAAGAAGGCGATCACATTACAGTATCTTGTGCTGAAGGTGACACGGGCTTTATTTACGATAAAGAGCTGGACTATTCTGTAGTGACCTCAGAAGTGGATAACATGCCGGAGCTACCATTAAAAGTGATGATGAATGTCGGTAACCCAGATCGTGCATTTGATTTCGCTCGCTTACCTCATGCTGGTGTTGGCTTGGCGCGTTTAGAGTTTATTATTAATCGCATGATTGGTATTCACCCTAAAGCCTTAATTAATTATGATTTACAATCAGAGCGTGTTAAACAAGAAATTGACGAAATGATTGCTGGTTATAGTTCACCTGTTGAGTTCTATCGAGCTAAGTTGACCGAAGGTATTTCTACTCTTGCTTGTGCATTTTCTCCTGAGAAAGTGATTGTGCGTATGTCTGATTTTAAGTCAAACGAATATGCTAACCTTTTAGGTGGTGAGAATTACGAACCGGAGGAAGAGAACCCAATGTTAGGCTTCCGAGGTGCTTCACGTTATATCTCTGAAGAATTTAGAGACTGTTTTGCACTGGAATGTGACGCAATTAAACGCGTTCGTAATGACATGGGCTTTATCAATGTTGAGATTATGATCCCGTTTGTTCGAACACTAGAAGAAGCAAAGGCCGTTATCGAGCTACTTGCTGAACAAGGACTCAAACGTGGTGAAAACGGTCTACGTATCATCATGATGTGTGAATTACCATCAAACGCTTTATTGGCGGATGAGTTCTTAGAATATTTCGACGGTTTCTCTATTGGTTCAAATGACTTAACTCAGCTGACACTTGGTTTAGATCGTGATTCAGGAATCGTTTCTGAATTGTTTGATGAACGTAACCCAGCAGTGAAGAAGTTATTATCAATGGCTATCTCAGCGGCTAAAGCGAAAGGTAAGTATGTTGGTATTTGTGGTCAAGGGCCATCAGATCATGAAGACTTCGCAGCTTGGCTAGTTGAGCAAGGTATTGAAAGTGTTTCATTAAATCCTGATACCGTACTTAAAACATGGCTGTATTTAGGTGAAAAATATAACAGTTAACGATTATTTGTTGTCACAAATAAAAATTAGCTAAAAATATTAAGCGCTGTAATCAAAATTACAGCGCTTTTTTATTGACTGAAGTCTAGTTAAGCCTTTGTCTTTGGAGTTTAAAAAGAGTATCTTGTTATCATCGTTTTTTACTAAGGTATTTTTGTGTCACAGCCTGTTTATCTTCTAAATGATTGGGAATTCTCACCAAGTGATCTCACATTAACTCAAATTGGCAATACAGTCACAATGACGCCTGTACAAACTCAGGTGTTATTGCTTCTCGTTGACTCTGCGCCTGATGTCATTTCTGCGGCACAAATTATAGAACAAGCGCCGACAGAATTAGCGCTAAATAAAAATAAGCTTTACCAAGCAATAGCCAAGCTCAGACGTATTTTTGATGACTCTAGTCACAACTCTCATTATATCGAAACGGTGCCACGTCAAGGTTATCGTTTGGTGATTGAACCTAGTATTATCGATAACAATGTGGACACAGCGTCGCAAGATATTGTCGCAAAGAAGAATGTTACAGAGTATTTAGCTGATGAAGCGGTCGATGACTTAGAGGTTCATAGTGGTGTTTTAGAACAGAATATCTTTGATGATCTAGGCTTTATTGAGCCAGAAAACAAGGATTCATCACTCGCTGAAGATGATGTCGGTAATCCAGAAAGTGATTCCATTAATGCCCCCAACGATCAGATTAAGCACGCTAGCCGAACAAGAAGTCGTTTTACTTCGCAATGGGTGCCTGCCTGTGTCTTCATTATTTTAGGCTTTATTATTTGGCTTTTTAACACTGCTCCGCAAGAAAGTATCGATCCGAATTTAGAATATGATACGGTGTATTTATACCATCAATCTCGACACATGGATGAAAAGGACATCGAGCAAGAAGAGCATGATCTAGAGGAGCGCCTGCGCTGGTGGTTAGAGCAAAAAGTAAAACACCTCCCAGCAACAAAAGTGATTATTACTGATAATCAAGACAGTTTTCCTTTATTGGTTAGTGATATTGAACCATTGCCAGAACAAGCTAGGTTGTTAACATTATCCTGGTATCCAATTGAGACGATTAACCAGCCCCTAAAGGCACTGCAGCTAACTGTTCCTGGTTTACCACATCAAGTTATCGATGACTCATCCTTTAATGGGCAGTTGACTAAAATGGTCTTAGGGGCGTCATCATTTGAGTTGAGTAAAGAAAGTTGCCAAAGGCAAGACTTCGCTGAGTTAGATGATAAAAACCCGCTTAACTATCGCTGTTTAATTTCCATTGAACAACATGCACAGCGTTTACAATCAGATCTGATATCCGTGAATAGGCAAACTAAACAGGAAGTTGCGTTGATTAGTCAGTTAAACAATTTAGCAAAACAGACGATTAAGCAATTCCCACAACATAGTTTAGGCTATCAAATTGCGGCAAGAGTCAGTTCACACATTAATCGTGAGTCTCCCTCTATTGATAAGTGGCTGTTAGCGCTAGAAAAAAATGCTAATGAGCCTGAGATCCTCATCCCTTTAGCTAAAATATATCGAGAGCAACATCAATTTACTCAAAGTTTTTTGATGACAGAGCATTTATTGCAACGTTTACCAAATCAGAAAAATTACCATTATGACTTAGCAAATGATTTAGTTAATCTAGGCTACTTAATTCGAGCACATCAGCATATTGAGCAGGGTGGACTAACACTGACACAACCGAGAGATCTTGTGTTATTTAATCAGTTTACGTTTAGTCTATTAAAGGAATGGACCAAGGAACCCTCACCTGATTTACGGTTGATGCTGAGTCAGTTAGTGCAAGAGTCATCGTTTATGAATTTATCTAATCGTGAAAATTTAGCTAGGCTGGCCGAGGCGCTAGAGCTTAAGGCTGGTATTAGTAATATTTATTACTGGAAAAAAGCTGCACTATATCTGCTAAATGCGGAACCAAAACAGGCACTTTTAGAAATAGAAAAAGATGCTGAGTTTAGTGAATTCACTCCCAAAGCACAGTTAAATGATGATCGAGTATTTTTTATCACGACCTATATTAATGCCTTACAACAAGTCAATCAGAAGATTAAAGCTAGTAAGTTATTAGCAGCATTTATTGAGCGGTTAGAGCATTCAGACACTATGATGTTGCAGTTTACTTTAGCTGAAGCTTACGCATTGCAAGGAAAAAAGGACTTGGCGCTATCGACATTAGCGGATCTCGTTGCCCGGGGCTGGTTGCCTAACCCTCAGTATCAAGTGTGGAGATTACAAGATAACCCGAATCTTGCTAGTTTGGCTAAATCGCCGAGGTTTAACAATCTAGTTGAATTGGTTACCAGTCGGCAGCAGCTGATCAGGCTTGAATTGACGAAGTGATTTGATTCATTTAAGTCAATATGAGCTTCACAAAAAAGCCCAGAGTATCGTTAGTTAGACTAGAACAATACTCTGGGCTTAATGCTAGAGATTATTTTTGAAGGACTTGTTTAATACCTTCACATAATGCATCCATATTATTTGTTGTCATACCAGCAACGCTAATACGACCAGAACCAACGATATATACCGCATGCTCTGCACGTAATTCTTCTACTTGTGCTTTAGTTAAGCCTGAGAAAGAGAACATACCACACTGAGAAGTGATGAACGAAAAGTCACCCTCCACATTAAGATCTTTTAAACGTGTTACAAATAACTCACGCATTTGATGTATGCGTTGGCGCATCTGCGCAACTTCTTCGTGCCATAGCTCTGTTAATGCGTGATCATTTAAAATAGTCGCGACAACTGCTGCGCCGTGAGACGGAGGATTGGAGTAGTTTGAGCGGATAATACCTTTTATCTGACTAAAAGCACTGGTTGCAACGTTATTTGATGAAGCGACTAAGGTCACTGCGCCAACGCGCTCATTGTATAAGCCAAAGTTTTTAGAGAACGAGTTCGCAACTAAAAATTCAGTATTTGTTTGTGCAAACAAACGTAAACCTAGTGCGTCTTCTTCTATACCCACACCAAAACCTTGGTAAGCGAAATCAAACAGACCTAATAGCTTTTTCTCATTTGCTAGTTGAGCAATTTGCTGCCACTGTTCGGCTGTGGGATCGATACCTGTAGGGTTATGACAACAACCGTGGAATAAAACAGCGTCGCCTGCTGCGGCTTGTTTTAGAGATTCTAACATGCCTGAAAAGTCTAATGATTTAGTTTCAGGGTTGTAGTAAGTGTATTCAACAATCTCAAGACCAGCGGCTTTAAAAATGTTGCCATGGTTAGCCCATGTTGGGTTACTTACCCAAATACGTTTGATCCCTAACTGACTTACCATAAAGTCAGCAGCAATACGCAGTGAACCAGTACCGCCAGGGGCCTGTGCTGTTGCTGCACGTTGTGACGTTACGATGTCACTGTCCGCGCCAAAGAGTAATGACTGAACACACTTAGCGTATGCTGCATTGCCTTCAATACTTAGGTAAGATTTGGTTGTTTCATTACTTAATAATAGGGCTTCTGCTTTTTTTACACACTCAAGAACGGGGGTATCGCCTTGGTCTGTTTTGTAAATCCCAACACCTAGGTTGATTTTATGTGGGCGTGGATCATTTTTGAATGCTTCGGTCAGGCCGAGAATGGGATCAGCAGGGGCTGTTTTTACCACTTCAAACATTAGAGGTTCCTATTGATAGAGTGTGAACAAAGTTATGATGGTTAAATCCATCTAAATGACTCACTGTTATAACATGAGCTTAATGATAGTGGTAGTACACTTTGGTTAATTTATAGAGGCTTTGGGAATAAAGTATCTGTTCTATCTAACCAGTAATAATAAGCTAACCCGATCCATTCGTGTATTGCGTAATCAATACGTCGTAATGTGCCAACCATATCGAAAAAGTTAAACCATTTTGCCTTAGTTGGTGCAAAATAATTAACAGGAAAAGTA
The DNA here is from genome assembly GCF_030689115.1 of Psychrobium sp. 1_MG-2023. NCBI lineage: Bacteria > Pseudomonadati > Pseudomonadota > Gammaproteobacteria > Alteromonadales > Shewanellaceae > Psychrobium > Psychrobium sp. 1_MG-2023. The sequence continues at coordinate 17,770 of NZ_JAUYVJ010000027.1, forward strand.
GAGATAGAGACCTCTGCCTTTTTAAAAGTGGCATAAGCTCTAGGCATGTGAGCTGCAGAAGTTATTAATAAACTATGTTTGAAGAAATAATTATCGGTTAATTGCTTACTGATGATCGCATTATCAAACGTATTTTTTGAATGGTTATTAATAAACAGGGAAGGCTTGATAAGGTTGTTCTTTAGCGCAGACAACACTAAAGACTCAGCAACTTTTTCTTTTTCTTGGTTTTTTGTTCCTCCGATAAACAAGATAGGCAAGTTATATTTATTTGCAAGGTCGATAGCGGCTATGATTCGACCACTGTGGTCGCCATAACCACTATAAGACTGTATAGAGATTGGCACAGATTGACCACCACCAAGAACAATAATTGAGTCAATTGTTTTAAATTGGTTGGTTGCCTTGATACGTTGCTCAAGAGGAGCAAGTAACCAATAGTCAATTGGTAGTATGGCAATGGCTAATAGAACAATGAAGGTGAGTTTAATCATGAATTGGGCGTATGACCGTTTAGTAATGACCAAATAAGCACTAAACAACAATAAAATAAATAACCAGCTACTGAACTGGGTGAGAGGAATAATCAAAATATATAGCTGACTTATGAGATTGTCCATCGAATATCCTTCAATTATCCATGAGAATTACTTTTCTATATAACCATATCCTACTTTCTATTGTTTGACACTGTGTCACTTTATAGGTAAAAAGGGTAAGTTAAGTACTGGATTAATCCAACGCACTTATTTTTACGTTTTTTTTTATGTATAAGTGAATGATTTGGTGTTAAAATGAATTCAGCTACAATCTGATATTCGTTAAGGTTAAATTCATAGCGTTATTGGTCTAATAGCGATATGAAATGAATGTATTTTATAAGGTGATATTTTAGAGAGGTATCGCCTTATTAATTTGAATTTAAGAGTTATTTTTACAAGGGAAAAGCAATGAAGAAAACGACACTTACAAAATTTTTAATAGCTCCTGTTGCATTTGGCGTTATGGTTGGCACTGCAGCTGCTAAAGATGTCGAGCAAGGTTGGTTTGTGCAAGGTAATATTGGTCAAGCAACCGGCCATGAATCTTCTGCGAGCTTAGTGAATGAAGTTGCTGATGTTGGTGATTTACAAAGCATGCGCATTCTTTCTGACAAGCGCCGTTCTTGGAATATTGGTGGCGGTTACAAGTTTGACCAAAACTTATCTGTTGCATTAAACATCACAGACTTGGGTGTTATTGAATTAGATTCTCATGGTGACCACGATGCTATCGCTGGTATCAAAGCGCTATCAGGTACAGCGACTGGCCTAACAGCTATGTATAGCCACCCACTAACAGAAGAAATCAGCGCGCACGTTCGTGGCGGTCTAGCTCATCTTTCTGCTCGTTCTAACCGTACAGATGCGGGCCATGGTACTTCAGATGGTTCTAACAGTGGTTTAACGTTTGGTGTTGGTGCTTCTTACGCTATTACATCTAACTTAGACGCTCTAGTTGATTGGGACCGTTTCCAGTTCGATCGTGAAGTTGACGTTATTTCTGCTGGTGTTCGTTACACATTCGGTGAAGTAATGACTCAGAAAGCTAAGCCAGCGCCAGCGCCAGCACCAGTTGTTAAGCCAGTTGTTGAAAAGCAACCTGAGCCAGCACCAGTTGTTAAGCCTGCTCCAGTTGCTCCGCTTAAGCCAATGGCTGTAACAGTTTACTTCGGTAACAACAGCAGCTCATTAAACAATGAAACATTAACAGTGTTAAACAATGCTAAATCTCAGCTTGTTAACGACCGTGTTGATACTGTAAACGTTTCTGGTTTCGCTTCTAGCACTGGTAATGCTGCTTACAACCAAATGCTTTCTGAAAAGCGCGCTAAGAAAGTAGCTGCTTACATCAAGCAAAACTGGTCAGTTGATGCTGATAAAGTTGTAGTTACAGCAAGCGGTGAGAAATACGCAAATGAAGCGCCTACAGGTGCTAAAGCTCGTAAAGTTACTGTAACAGTTAAATTTAACTAATCTTATATTAAAGATTAAGTTTCATTCAAAAAGCCCATCCTCGTGATGGGCTTTTTTTGTTTAACCTTTCGCTCTTTTTGCTAGTACTTTACCAAGTTCATTAATAACCTGAACACCTTTGATGGTGTATTTGATGGTGTAAATGAATGATAGCTCCGCGATTTATTATCTATGTAAAATAACTATATACGCTAACAAATACCTTACCGAGATGTATTCGGTATATGGGTTCAATTTGGAACGTAGAACCTCTGCATTAATTCGTTTATCCCCGTTACAATATTGTTCACTAAGTTTACGGACTTTGTATTAGCGATGCTGGTGAAACGTAGAACCTGTGTGTTAACCCGCTAATCACGTGATAAAACTGGTTACTTAATTAACGGAATTGGTATTATTGAAGGCTAGGAACACTCAACAGTTGAGAATCTGTTGTAAATAAGCGATCATAAGCCTAATTTTATTTTTGTTGTTATTTTTGAGGATCGAATGAGCCAAGATGCTGTCCGTGTGACTAACTTTATTCGTAATATTATTGATGCCGATTTGGCGAGTGGAAAACACACAAATATCGTTACTCGTTTCCCACCTGAGCCTAATGGCTACTTACATATTGGTCATGCCAAGTCGATTTGTCTAAACTTTGGTATCGGTCAAGATTATAAAGGCCAAACGAACTTACGCTTTGATGATACGAATCCTGAAAAGGAAGATATCGACTTCGTTAATTCAATTAAAGAAGATGTTAAGTGGTTAGGTTTTGAATGGGCGGGTGATATTCGGTATAGCTCAAACTATTTTGAGCAACTTTACCAATATGCAATAGAGCTAATTAATAATGGCAAAGCATTTGTTTGTGAATTAGATGCAGAACAAATGCGTGAGTATCGTGGCACATTAAAACAGCCAGGTAAGCCAAGTCCATCGCGCGATCGTAGTATTGAAGAAAATCTTGATTTATTTGAGCGTATGCGTAATGGCGAGTTCGCTGAAGGCCAATATAGTCTACGTGCAAAAATTGATATGGCTTCGCCAAATATCAAGATGCGAGATCCCATCTTATATCGTATTCGTTTTGTTGAGCACCACCAAACAGGCGATAAGTGGTGTATTTACCCAATGTATGACTTTACGCATTGTATTTCGGATGCGATTGAAGGCATTACTCACTCGCTATGTACATTAGAGTTTGAAGATCATCGCCCGTTATATGACTGGGTCATCGATAATATTTCTATTGAGACACATCCACAGCAAATCGAGTTCTCTCGATTAAACCTTGAATATACGGTGATGTCCAAGCGTAAGTTAGCGTCTTTAGTTGAAAACAATCTAGTTGATGGTTGGAACGACCCTCGCATGCCGACTATTGCTGGTATGCGCCGTCGTGGTTATACCCCGCAATCAATCGTTGAGTTTTGTAAACGCATTGGTGTTACTAAGCAAGAGAATGTAATCGAGATGAGTGCACTAGAAAGTTGCCTTCGTGAAGACTTAGACTCAAAAGCACCTCGCGCTATGGTTGTGCTTGACCCGATTAAATTAGTTATTGAGAACTACCCTGAAGATCAAGTTGAACAACTTACTGCTTCTAATCATCCGAAAGATGAATCAATGGGGACTCGTACTATCCCGTTCTCCCGTGAAGTGTATATTGATCGTGCTGATTTTAGAGAAGAAGCAAACAAGAAATATAAACGCCTCGTGCTTGATAAAGAAGTTCGTTTACGTAACGGTTATGTAGTTAAAGCACTACGTTGTGATAAAGATGACAATGGTGATGTAACTACGGTTTATGGCACTTATGATCCAGAAACATTAGGTAAGAAGCCAAGCGATGGCCGCTCTGTCAAAGGTGTGATTCATTGGGTTAGTGCAAGTGAAGGTGTTAATGCCGAAGTGCGAATTTACGATCGCTTATTTACTGAAGCAAACCCTGCAGCCGCCGAAGATTTTGCTGAAGTTATTAATCCTGAGTCATTAATTATACGTAAAAATGCGATTGCTGAACCTTCGCTAGTTTCTGCTCCAGCGGAACTAGCATATCAATTTGAACGTGAAGGCTACTTTTGCGCGGATAACCAAGATTCTAGCCCTGAGCATTTAGTTTTTAACCGAACGGTTGGTTTACGTGATACTTGGGCCAAACAAGGCGCATAACGTTTTATAGCTAGATAAAAAGCCACTTCGTGTTGAAGTGGCTTTTTTATGTCATATTTATCTTTCTGCTTATTGAGTAACGAGGCTAATGAAATCAGTTCAAGGACAAATCGCTAACGCGTTTTCTAGTGATGGTGCATTAGCTAAAGCCATTGATGGGTATCAAGAACGTCAAGTGCAAACGACGATGGCATTGGCTATTGGTGAAGTCGTTCCCAATCAAGAAAAATTAGTGGTTGAAGCTCAAACTGGTACCGGTAAAACCTTTGCTTATTTGATTAGTGCAATATTATCTGGGGCGAAAACAATTGTTAGTACCGGTACCAAGGCACTACAAGAACAGTTATATTATAAAGACTTACCTGTTGTTCGCGAGGCTTTAAACAAGCCGTTAAAAACAGCACTATTAAAGGGCCGCAGTAACTACTTGTGTATCGAGCGTCTCAAGAAACAACAGGCTGAAGGAGCGTCAGGAAACGAGCAGTTAGCACATGATCTAGGCCAAATAAAACGATGGTCTGCCCATACTGTGAGCGGCGATCTAGGGGAGGTGCCCGGCGTAAACGAATCATCGTTTGCTTTTCCATTGGTTACTTCTACAGCGGATAACTGTAGCGGCCGTAAGTGTAAATACTATGATGACTGCTATTTGTTACGAGCCCGGCGAAAAGCCATGGAAGCCGATTTAATTGTTGTAAATCATCATTTGTTTTTTGCGGATATGGCATTGAAAGATACTGGTTTTGGGGAGTTGATCCCTGAAAGTGAATTGGTGATCTTCGATGAAGCCCATCAAATTCCTGATATCGCTTGTGGCTATTTTGGTCAATCATTATCAACCAGAACGCTAAAAGAGCTCGCAAGTGACGTAGCGTATGTATATTACAGTGAGCTCAAAGATACTAAACAATTACTAAAAGCTGCGCAAATCGTTGAACGGTGTAGTGATCAGCTTAGATTATGTTTCTCCCACCAAGGAGAACGGGGTAATTGGCATGAAGCGTTAAAACGGCAAGATATTCATAATGCTTTTGAACAATTATCGGTAAACCTCGATTTTCTATATCAAGTGATAAAAATATCACTTGGACGTAGTGATACATTAGACAATTGCTTTGAGCGCTTATTAGAACTTAAGACGCGTTTTGATTTATTCAAACAATCAGACAAATTAGGTTTTAGTTTTTGGTTTGAAGCCAATCGATTACATCTACAACTTAATATCAGTCCATTATCCATCGCAGATAAATTTACTGAGCACATGAAAGATTTGAAAACGGCATGGTTATTTACTTCTGCAACCTTGAAAGTAGATGATAGTTTCGAACATTTTAATCAGCAGCTTGGTTTAACTGATGTTAAAACACTGTCGCTAGCAAGTCCGTTTGATTACCAACAACAATCAATGTTTTGCGTGCCGCGCTACCTCCCTGAGCCCGCGAATCCACAATACATTGATGCACTTGCACAGACTATTAGTGTGTTGACTCAAGCCAGTAATGGCGGCGTTCTAATTCTAGTAACGAGTTTCTCAACCTTAAATCGCCTTCAAGCAATGCTCAGCACACAATTAAGTCAGCAATTACTTGTGCAAGGCAGTGATAGCAAACAAAACTTGCTTAAGCAGTTTGCTAATGATGGCCATGCTGTACTACTGGCAACTGCATCATTTTGGGAAGGCGTCGATATTAGAGGTGATGCATTACGTTGTGTTATCATCGATAAATTACCTTTTGCTTCTCCCGATGACCCATTACTTAAGGCTCGCCTTGACGACAAACGAAAGCAAGGTATTGAAGGCTTTGACGCGGTTCAAATTCCTCAGGCTGTGATTGCCTTAAAGCAAGGAGCCGGTCGTTTGATCCGTGATCAGCAAGATCGTGGTGTCCTTGTATTGTGTGATACACGTATTATTTCACGGCCTTATGGGCGAGTCTTTTTACAAAGCTTGCCAGATATGAAGCGTACTCGTGATATAAAACAAGTTATAAATTATTTAGAAAATATATCTGCCTAACTTTGATTAGGTACTTTTAAAGTGAATTCTATGTCAGAAAAAACTATGTCAGAAAAAATCTTAATTATCGATACTTCGACGGAAGCATGTTCTGTTGCGTTGCTGCATAACGATAATGTTATTTCGTCATTTGATGTGACGCCCCGCAGCCATACAAAAATGGTGTTACCTATGGTTGACACTTTGCTAAAACAGGCACAGTTAAAAGTTAACGATCTGGATGCCATTGCTTGGGGACGAGGACCAGGAAGCTTTACTGGCGTGCGCATTGGCACTGGAATTATGCAGGGCTTAGCGTTAGGTGCTGAAAAGCCAGTCATCGCATTATCAACATTAGCCACCATGGCACAGGAAGCTATTGATAAGCACCAAGCTGAATATGTCATGGCTGGTATTGATGCTAGGATGGGTGAAGTTTACTGGGGCATTTATCGTAATGAGAATGGTCTGGCGACATTAGTCGGTGAGGAACAAGTGCTAAACCCAGAGGTACTGACCCAACTGACATACCCTGAGCATTCGTTTGTTGCCGTTGGGACAGCTTGGCAAGCATACCCTGAACTCGTTAAAATGGCTAAAATAACGGTGTTAGAGTCGGTGTTATACCCGAATGCTGAGGCGATGGCTCCATTGGCCAAGCAGGCTTGGAAAAGTCACCAAGCTGTTGATGTTGAAGAAGCTGCACCTGTATATTTGCGAGATACTGTTACTTGGAAAAAATTACCTGGTAGAGAATAACAACGAGCAAGGTTTACTAGTCAATCGTGTTTTTTTTATGCTAGTATTTGTTTAATATGCAGATTCGAAATCAGTTTCAAAATTATCAAACAACACCCACTGCGAGTGAAAATCTCGCAGCGAATGCTGCTGCTCCTAATAGTATAAAACAAAACCTTGTTGTTGATGGCGTAGAAGCCGCTGCGGAAAATGGCCAAGCGAGAGTGCTACAGGTTGGCGATGAAGACCAGCAACAACAAGAACAGGCTCGCTCGCTAACTCAAGCGCAATATGAGTCTGTCGCTGCTGCGCACCAAGAAAGTCAAACGATCTATGACCAACCGCAAGTTGAAAATAGGCTGGCTATTTCTAGCTATCAAGCAGTTGCTAATGCGCCTAGACGTGAGGAAATTCAGCGTTTAGTGGGCATTGATATATTTGCATAGGCCACCAATGACATCATTAGCACGTCTCATTTTATATTGTTGTGCCGCATTTTTTCTCACTTATTTACCGTTCATTAATATTCCTCTGCTTTATTTATCTACTACCTTCCATGAGTTATCCCATGGCATCATGACATTACTTACAGGTGGACAAATTATTGAGTTCTCTTTGAGCCTCAACGGTGCTGGTCACTTGGTTTCTCGTGGTGGCAGTAGTTGGCTTATTGCAGTAGCAGGCTACGCTGGCACACCGCTCTTTGGCGGTTTACTTTACTTGGTTGGTCCAAAACCAAATTTAGCCAAATTTATTATTTCCTTTGTCGCCCTGATCCTGATGGTCACTATTGTGTTTTGGCTATCTGATTTAACTACTCTCTTTATTTTAACAATGATGCTATCGCTGCTCGGTTGTTTGTTGATCAAGCGACAATCGCGTGTATTAACATGGTTAATTCAATTTATTGGTATTGTAGTTTTGATGAATGCGATAACTAACCCGTTACATTTAATTGACGGTCATCAAGTGGGGGACGGTGCTATTTTGGCTCGTGTCACTGGTCTTCCCGAAATAGTTTGGGTGTTTGCTTGGTGTGGTTGGGGTTGCTTTATTTTGTTTAAATTAGCAAGCCTCGAGTTTAATCGAAAATAACATGGATGCTCGAATGAGAGAAGTATCATTTACCTTACCTCACATAACCTTATCAGGGATAAGTCAAGGTGACGAAAGCAAACCAACGCTTCTGTTGCTGCATGGCTGGCTGGATAATGCAGCGAGCTTTATACCATTACTTCCTTTTATTAAAGATTACCATGTTGTAGCTATTGATTGGCCTGGTCATGGGTACTCCATGCATCGGCCTAGCGGAGCAAGTTATCATTTAACGGATTATGTGAATGACTTGTATGTGCTAATAGCACAACAAAACTGGCAAAGCCTTCATATTATCGGTCATTCTTTAGGGGCGATCGTAGCCTCCCTTTTTGCCAGCGCTTTCCCTGAGAAATTAGACAAATTAGTTCTGATAGAGGCGTTAGGTCCATTAACGGCAAACGAAAATCAAACGACATCGATCTTACGTAAGTCTATACTTAGTCAACATAAGGCCCAAACTAAGCGCAAACCAGTTCACGACTCAACAGAGAGTGCGGTTGCTGCCAGGCTTGCTGTGAGTGATTTTGGTCTTGAACAGGCAAAACTCTTAGTTGAACGCTCGATAACGCCTGTCGAGGGTGGGGTAACGTGGCGTGGTGATCGACGCTTAAGAAACTTATCTCCTTGGCGAATGACCGAGTCTCAAGCCCATGATGTACTAAATAGTATATCAAGTGATACGTTACTTATTTTAGCTGAACAAGGCTATATTCATTTGCGTACAGGGATAAAGCAACGTCAATTGATGGTCGAAAAGTTATCAATTAAAAGTGTTGCTGGTGGCCATCATGTACATATGGAAAGTCCGCAGTGTGTTTGGCAATATATTGAGCAACATTTAATGAAGTAAATACTTTTAGGGTAAAAGCTCTAAATAGTACTGTTATTTTGAGATAAGTTGTGGGATTATTAAACATACGTTTAAATACGCTGAGTTAGCGCACCTAAAAATTAATAACAATGCTAACTAGACAAACGAGGAAATTATTGTGGAAAAAGTTTGGCTTAAAAGCTATCCAGAAGATGTTGTAGAAACCATCGATCCTAACCATTATGGATCACTAGTTGATGTGTTCGAAGAAAGTGTTAGTAAGTTCGCCGATGCGCCTGCGTTCGCGAATATGGGGCATGTGATTACATACCGTAAGCTTGAAGAACAAAGCCGTCACTTTGCTGCTTATTTACAAAACGAATTGAAGCTGGTTAAAGGTGATCGCATCGCGATTATGATGCCTAATGTATTGCAGTACCCCATTGCTATGTTTGGTGCACTCAGAGCTGGCTTAATTGTGGTTAATGTAAACCCTCTTTATACCCCTCGTGAATTAAAGCATCAGCTGAATGACTCTGGCGCTAAAGCTATTGTAGTGATTTCAAACTTTGCCGATACACTGGAAAAAGTGGTCGAAGAGACTCCTATAAAGCACGTCATTTTAACCAACCTTGGCGACCAGTTTAACCCTGTTAAACGAACGTTAGTCAATTTTGTGGTGAAATACGTTAAAAAAATGGTACCAAAGTTTGATCTCCCTGGGGCTATATCGATGCGAAAAGCATTGGTTAAAGGGAGTTACAGTCAATACATAAAACCAACGGTGACTGGTGATGATTTGGCGTACCTACAATATACCGGCGGTACGACGGGCTTATCAAAAGGGGCAATGCTTTCACACCGCAATATGGTCGCAAATTTAGAGCAAGCTTCTGCGGCTTTTGGAATGAAATTGAATGCAGGCCAAGAGATTGTGGTCACCGCATTACCGCTTTACCATATTTTTGCATTAACGGCCAATTGCCTGTTGTTTATGAAGTTTGGCGCACAAAACTTATTAATAACCAACCCGCGTGATATTCCTGGCTTTGTCAAGGAGCTATCACAATATAAGTTCACCGCGTTAACAGGTGTCAATACGCTATTTAATGCGCTACTTAATAATGAACAGTTTAAGCAATTAGACTTTTCTAGCCTTAAGCTGACATTAGGCGGCGGTATGGCTGTACAGCGTGCCGTTGCTGATGAATGGCAACAAGTCACAGGTACATTTTTACTCGAGGGTTATGGGTTAACTGAGTGTGCGCCTCTAGTCACAGTGACACCTCATAATTCAACAGGTTTTACCGGTTCTATCGGCCTACCTTGTTCGTCAACAGATGTACGTATTATTGATGATAAAGGTCAAGAGGTTGGTTTTAATGAACCCGGAGAGCTGCAAGTTCGTGGGCCTCAAGTGATGCTCGGTTATTATAATAAACCTGAAGAAACCGCTAAAGTGATGGACGGTGATTGGTTTGGAACAGGTGACATTGCAACCATAGATGAGCAGGGGTTTTGTCGAATTGTTGATCGTCAAAAAGACATGATTATTGTTTCTGGCTTTAATGTTTTTCCAAATGAAATTGAAGATATTTGTGCGATGCACTCTGGGGTGCTTGAAGTAGCGGCCATTGGTATTCCACATGAAGTGTCAGGTGAAGTCGTTAAAATTTACGTGGTTAAAAAAGATCAAGGATTGAGTGAACAAGATTTAATCTCGCATTGTCGTAATGAACTGACGGCTTACAAAGTGCCAAAACTGATTGAATTTCGTGATGAACTACCAAAAACTAACGTTGGCAAGATTTTGCGCCGTACACTAAGAGAAGAAGCACTCGGTCAAGAAGGTTAATCACCGTTTTTGCAGTTGGTATTCCTAATACCGTTCCTATAAAATAGCTAGCCCAATGTGGCTAGCTTTTTTATGCCATAAATAAAGGAATCAGAGTGATAGATTATTTATATATAGAAACTGAACAGGCGTTAGCCGACCTCTGTCAACAATATGCGCGAGCAGAGTTTTTAGCAATTGATACAGAATTTGTTCGTGAGCGAACTTATCATGCTGCACTTGGCTTGATTCAAGCCTATGATGGAGAAACGCTGGCATTGATAGACCCTGTTGCTATTGATGATTTATCCTCGTTTTGGCACTTATTAACATTACCTAGTTTAACCAAGGTTATTCACGCAGGCAGTGAAGATTTTGAAGTGTTTAGACATAATGCCAGTGTCACACTAACGCCTTTATTTGATACTCAAGTTGCTGCAGCATTGGCTGGTTATGGCGTCAGTCTGGGGTATGCGAAGTTAATCAACGAATTTTGTAATATTGAACTCGATAAGGGTGAGTCTCGCACGAATTGGTTAGCACGTCCCTTATCTGAGTCACAGCTGAAATATGCTGCGAATGACGTTGCTTATTTATATCAAGTGTATAAACCATTAGTATCAGCACTTGAAGAGCAAGATAAATTATCGCTTTGCCTTGAAGAATGTCGTCGCCTGGCTGAAAAAACGAATGAGAAGCCAGCAGATGAAAAGTATTTTGATATTAGCAATGCTTGGCAGTTAAACCCACAGCAGTTAGCTGTATTAAAAGAGCTAGCGCAATGGCGACAAATGGAAGCTATCAAGCGTAATCTGGCTCAGGGTTTTATTCTTAAAGATAATGAGCTATTTGCGATAGCAAAAGCGTGCCCAAAGAGCGGTAATGGTTTACGGGCGATTGACAATATTCATCCAATGGTTGTTAAGCGCCATGGTAAAAAAATCGTGAGTATTGTCGTTGCTGCGCTTGAATTGGATGTTTTACCAACACCATTAACACGTTTGATTGACTATCCAGCGTATAAAAAAACCTTTAAAGCGATTAAAGGGTTAGTAGAGCAAACCGCTGAAAAATCGGGGATTCCGAAAGAGATTATTGCTTCTAAGAAATTGATCCATGAAGTATTGAGCTATTATTGGAAGCCTGAATTTCAAGAAAAACAATTACCAGCACCTGTATTATTAACAGGTTGGCGTAAGCAACTTTTAGCTGAAAAGGTTTTACCGCTTATTAAGCAGTAGTTCTTGAGGCGGTTGTTAAAGCGTAGTCATAAAAGGGCGTTTAGTCCTTTTTGACTACGCTATAAACTACGTTACTTACGCTCTACATCTGGCAACGTCACGTTGAGTTCTAGCACTGCGAGTTCATCATTTTGGTCAAACTCGACACTGACTTTTTCATCGCCAACTTTTACATACTTCGCAATAACATCTAAGATGTCTTGTTTAAGTTGCGGTAAATAATCAGGCCCTTCACGGTTTTGACGTTCATGAGCAACAATGATTTTTAACCGTTCTTTCGCTAAAGAAGCCGTAGGTTTTTTATTGCTACGAAAATAATCTAGTAGTGCCATTATTAACCTCCGAAAATACGCTTAAGTAAACCTTTTTTCTCTTGAGTTAAGAAGCGAAGATCAACTTCTTTTCCAAGTAAACGTTCGATTGCGTCGTCGTAAGCTTGACCCGCATCGCTATCGCTATCAAGCACAACAGGCTCACCAGAGTTTGAAGCTTTTAACACGGCTTGAGACTCAGGAATCACACCCAACAATTTAATCGCTAAGATGTCTACGATATCATCAACACTTAACATTTCACCTTCGTCAACACGAGAAGGGTTATAGCGGGTTACTAGCAAGTGTTCTTTGATTGGCTCTAAACCTTGCTCTGCACGTTTAGACTTGCTTTGTAAGATACCTAGAATACGGTCTGAGTCACGAACTGATGATACTTCAGGGTTGGTCGTAACAATAGCTTGGTCAGCATAATAGAGTGCCATCATTGCACCTGCTTCAATACCTGCGGGTGAATCACAAATGATGAAGTCAAATTGCTCTTTAAGTTCGTCAATGACTTTACCCACCCCTTCTTTTGTAAGGGCATCTTTATCTCTAGTCTGTGAAGCTGGTAGGATATAGAGGTCTTTAACACGCTTATCTTTAATTAGAGTTTGATTTAAATTCGATTCACCATTGATCAGGTTAACAAAATCATAAACAACACGACGTTCACAACCCATGATTAAGTCTAAGTTTCGTAGGCCGATATCAAAATCAATGATAACCGTTTTATGGCCTTTTAAGGCCAGTCCTGTGCCTATTGCTGCACTAGAAGTTGTTTTTCCTACACCGCCTTTTCCCGATGTAACAACGATTACTTGAGACATAGTTCTCATTCCTTTAATTATTTAAACCAGGAAGCGACTCGACAACGAGTTGCTCCTTTTCTAATTTGATTAAGCCAGATTGTTGCCAATGATTCTCTTGAATTGCTTCACTTAGCCAATAGGTCCCAGCAATGGAAACGAGCTCGGCTTCGATAGATTGACAGAATATGGCGCTTTGCTGATCACCTTTAGCGCCAGCAATCGCCCGGCCGCGAAGTTTTCCATAAATATGAATACTGCCATCAGCAATGACTTCAGCGCCGTTGCCTACTGAACCAATGATGACTAAATCACCACCTTGTGCATAAACTTGCTGTCCCGAACGAATATTTTGGCGAACAATTTTTGTGGCTTGTTTTGGTGCTTCTTCAATAACCGGCTTTTCTATGGCTACTTTTTCTAACTCTCGCGCTGCTGCTTTAGGTAACACCTTAACGGGTTCGTTGTGTTTAGGTTGCTGTAATGTCGCAAGACCGGCAAGGCGAGCTTGCTGTTTTTGAACCGTCGTGCCATTACAAACACCAACACAAATAAAATCTTTGCTCTCTATAGAGTGTTTGAGCTTTCTAAAATCAATTTCATCGTCAGTGAGTTTCTCAATATTAATAACAACAGGGGCGCGAAAGAAAAAAGAAGGTGCTTGTTTGAGCTTGTTATCCAATTGGAGTTCTAACTTACCTAAGTCATTATCTTCAAGTTGGAGAACAGACAAAGGAAATAAGCTTCCTTTGAGTTGAGCACTTGTATTGGGCATTGATGAGTAGTCCTGAAAAAATATCGAACAAACACTATTATTCATTATGTTTTAGTGTTGCTCATGTTATATTCTCGGATACCAGTTAGCAAGTCGTTCACACAGGTTTTTACTAAACAATGATAGTCGCAATTTATAAAAGTTCGAAAAAAGCAGATACCTATCTCTATATTGAGAAAAGAGATGATTTTTCTCCCGTGCCTAAACAATTATTACAAACGTTTGGTCGGCCAAAATTCGTGATGTTAGTCCCTTTACAAAAGCGTGATTTAGCCATTGCAGATAAAGCGAAAGTGATGGCAAAAATAAGAGAACAAGGTTTTTACCTGCAATTGCCACCACCAGAAGTTGACTTATTGAAGGAATTTAAACAGAATCAAAAATAAAACATGTTTGTTTTAGAGGGATAATATGCTCAAAAGCGTTGTTTTATCTACACTGATTTTTTCTAGTACCTTAGCTGCTCAAGGTCAAAGTCCGCTTTCTTATAAAGCATTTTTAACTGATCTTGAAAGTGATTTGTTAAAGCAATCGATTGCTCCTTCACAGGTCAAGTTGGCCTTCCAACAGGCAAAGTTATTTCGCAGTACGACAATGGCTTCGCATGAAAAGAGCCAACCTGTATCACTGGAAGAGTACCTACCAACTCTGGTTACTCAAGATATCGTTGCTCGGGCACGTCAACTATTTACACAACATCGCGAATTGTTAGCTAATATAGAACAACGTTTTGGCGTTCAACCAAGGTTCCTCATTGCTCTGTGGGGAATCGAAACCAACTTTTCACAGCAATTTAATCTTTATAACGCGATGTCCGTTGTCACCTCACTCGCTTATCAGGAACAATCCCCGAGCAATATTGAAAATGTTGCGAGTGTCATTAAACTGTTAGCTACCAATGAACTTAGCCACCAACAATTGCAAACAACCAAACAAGGTAGGGTCGGCCTGTTGAACTTATCTCCAACTCAGTATTTAAAAGGGTATACTGACTTTGATGATGGTGTTGTAAATGTTTGGGGCTCTTTAGCTGACAGTTTAGCGTCAACGGCCAATTACCTTTCCTTGGAAGGGTGGGATAAGCAATATACTTGGGGTAGACAAGTTCGCTTGGCTAAACAGGCGAATCGTTCGATTTTAGCTAGTAATCAGTATCGAACGTTAGAGCAATGGGATGAACTTGGTGTAATTCGATATGACGGTCGCAAGTTACCACAAGTATCACTTAAAGCCCGTTTACGTTCCCTTGATGGTGAAAAGGGACGCTTATATTTAACTTATCAAAATTTTGATTACCTCACTGCTTGGGGAGGGTCTGAACGTAAGGCACTTGCGGTTGCCTTACTTTCAGATCGAATCAAATTTATGGATATCAAATAAGCAAATTTGAGTGATAAATTAGTACTCCTTTTAAAATTCTGTTATAAGCTACCCCAAAGAACGTAGAGTGGTGGTGACATGGCGCAGCAGAATTATTGGCAACATAAAACATTAGAACAGATGACCGAACTAGAATGGGAGCGGTTATGCGATGGCTGTGGCAAATGTTGCCTCAATAAAGTCATCGACGATGAAACAGACGAGCTGTTTTTTACCAACGTTGCTTGTAGTCAACTCAACACAAAGTCAGGTCAATGTAAGAACTATGCTAACCGTTTTAAGTTAGTTCCTGATTGTTTTAAAGTAACTTTAGCTAATCGCGATAGCTTTGGTTGGTTGCCAGCAAGTTGCGCTTATCGTTTGTTAGACGAGGGTAAAGAACTACCTAGCTGGCACCCTCTGATTGTGGGTTCAGCGAAAGAAATGCATCGCTTAGGGCAATCTGTTAGAGGTAAAGTGATTGATGAAAAGCAAGCTGGAGATTTAGAAGATCATGTTGTTTACTGGCCGCTGCAGTTTGAGCCTTAAAGTAGCTTGTATATATCCTAAGCCAAAAGGGCGTTTGGCTTAGGTCGTCATCATGTTTAAATTAAAAACTGATTGCTTGGTCGCAAGCGGTTTAAGACCACAACGGTTAGTGCAATTGTAAAGCCACTGAATATCACTACCATCCACTGAGACATTGACCAGCCTAACCATTGCCATGTAATGGCGGCACAATCACCGTCAACTCTGAAGAAAAAAGGCAGCATTTCATCTAAGGGTAGCCAGCTTGGAAAGTCGGGCCTAAATGCACAACTGAAGAACGGTGATGGGTTAATTTGAATATCGACATGTTCAAGGGCGATTAGCAACCCTTTGATTGTGCTATACCCCCAGATGCTAAATCCAGCTAAACGAATGATGAAATATTGTGGTGCAATGGAACCAATTAAGCCCGCAATCGCGATACCTAAAATAGCAGTACGTTGGTAAATACACATCACACAGGGGCCCAAGCCCATACCATACTGAAAGTAAAGAGCGATAACTTCAAATACAATTGCAATGGCGGCTAGGACTAACCAAGGTAAACGTTGGGTGGTCATGTTGTTGAGATAATTGAGCATAGGGTTCTTAAAATATGGAATTGATTAATTTGGCTGTTAAATAGTAAATTTGTGTACTTTTTTCAACATAAAGATTACCACACCTGCCATAAAAAAAGCGCCTTATAGGCGCTTTTTTATTAGATTTTATTAGGGGTCACAAATTAATGGCCGCCAGAAGAACTATCAGACACCTCACTGGCACTGTGATGATGGATTAAACCCGCATCATAGTAATATGCTGTCATGTCATCTAAGAAACCAGATTGAATCATTAAGAAACCAACGATTGATAACACGATAGTGTATGGTAAAGCCATAAATACCATACGACCGTAACTTAAGCGAATTAACGGTGCTAATGCAGAGGTTAATAAGAATAAGAAGGCAGCTTGACCATTAGGCGTAGCAACACTTGGTAAATTTGTACCTGTGTTGATAGCTACGGCTAACATATCGAATTGATCGCGGGTAATTTGTCCATTTTTAAGCGCTGTAGAGATCTGTTCAATGTATACAGTACCAACAAATACGTTATCACTAACCATTGATAAGAGGCCGTTTGCCATATAGAACATCACCATTTGAGTTGTCCCTTCGTAGGTCAATACCCAATTAATCACCGGTGTAAATAACCCTTGATCGATGATTACAGCCACGACAGCAAAGAATACACCGAGTAATGCGGTGAAGGGGAGTGCCTCTTCAAACGCTTTACCAAGCGCGTGCTCTTCGGTAACGCCATTAAAGGCAGTAGCTAAAACGATGACAGATAAACCGATTAAACCTACGGCAGCAAAGTGGAAGGCTAAACCAATGACTAACCAAAGGGCAATAATCCCTTGAATGATAAGTTTTGCCGTTTCTCTTTGCGTACGGTTTTGATCTTGGTCTTTGGCGTAATCAGCAAGTACGTTGTATACATTCTTTGGTAGTTGAACACCGTAGCTAAACCAACCCATCTTCTCAACCAGCATACAGGTTGCAAGACCACAGAAAAATACAGGAATAGTCACCGGTGACATACGAATGGCAAATTCAATAAATTCCCAGTTGGCTTTTTCTGCAATAATTAAGTTTTGCGGTTCACCCACTTTAGTCATTACACCACCGAGTGCTGTACCAACACCTGCATGCATTAATAAGTTACGTAAAAAACCACGGAATTGTTGTAAATCTTGGCGATGTTGTTCGTGGAAGTCTCTATCATGGGTATGGTCATGATCGTGATGATAACCTTTCCCTGACGATACTTTATGATAAACACTGTAAAAGCCAATCACTACACTAATAATTACCGCAATAACGGTTAATGCATCTAAGAAGGCTGACAGGATTGCCCCTGCAGCACAAAAAGCAACAGAGAGAACAACTTTTGAGCGGAGTTTAGTTATTAGCTTCGTAAATACATAAAGTAATAATTCCTTCATGAAATAGATACCAGCAACCATGAAGATTAATAATAGAATAACCTCCATGTTGGCTTCCATTTCATGAAGCACCATGCCCGGTGTTGTCATGCCTATGGCGATAGCTTGAATAGCTAACAAGCCACCAGGCTGTAGAGGGTAACATTTTAATGCCATCGCAAGAGTAAATATAAACTCTGCAACTAATAACCAGCCGGCAACAAATGGGCTGATTGCAAAAAATACGATTGGGTTAATAATTAAAAAGGTGATGATAGCAGTTTTGTACCATTTAGGAGAGTTTCCTAAAAAGTTCAACATAAATGCTTTACTGAGAGGCATTACTGACATTAGTTCCTCGCTTTGGGCGACCTGTTGAGTTAGTTAAAAATTTCGGGGAGAATTCTATAATAAATTACTTGAAAAAAAGTAAGTAAATAGTCTTAGATTGACGCTTTAAAAGAATAAAAAGGCGCTTTAATAACAGACAAAATACTACTTTTATAAAAGTGAGGTAATTATTTATTACGTAAAAGAATTTTCGGGCGCAATTAATACTCTTATTTATAAATTTTGCAAGGGGTATCATGAAAAATCATGCAATTTAATGAGACAATCTCAACCTATAGGTTTAAACGCGCACAATTAATACCTGCTTTAATAAATCAGTATCAATTTCGGCTAGCTCTGGTATTATTCTGTGAGATTTTATTGATTTAACTTGAGTGAAAAATGATTTATAAGGCACAGAGTCCAGCTGGGTTTGCTGAAGAGTATTTAGTTGATTCTATTTGGACTGGCCGTTTCCCTCCTGGTTCTTTTCTACCAGCTGAGCGTGAACTGTCTGAATTGATTGGTGTAACTCGTACAACTTTACGTGAAGTATTACAACGACTATCACGTGACGGGTGGTTACAAATACAACATGGTAAACCGACCAAAGTAAATAACTACTGGGAAACAGCGGGCCTTAATGTATTAGTGACAATGGCTCGTTTAGATCAACGTGGCATCCCTGAACTTGTTGATCAGCTTTTATCAGCGCGAACTAACGTTTCAGTTATCTACATCCGTGCTGCTTTGAAGAATGCACCCGAGAAAAGTGTTGAGATCATAAAACAATATAAAGATATTGAAGATTCAAGTGAAGGTTACTCAAACTTTGATTACCAATTACACCATGAGTTAGCGTTCGCATCTGGTAACCCAATTTACGTATTAATCTTAAATGGCTTTAAAGATCTATATAGTCGCGTAGGTAAGCTATATTTTGAACTACCAGAAGCACGCAGAATAGCGGATAGCCACTACGAAGAACTAATCAGCTTAGCAGAGCAAGGCGAATATGATCAGGTCATTTTATCTATGCGTCGTTATGGCTTAAAGACGGGCAAACTGTGGCAATCGCTGCGAGAGCGACTACCAACAGATATCGTTGATCCAATTCGTTAATACACCTTGGTGCAACTAGTCGATTGCTGCTGTTTCAGGGCAATGGGCTAGTGGCTCAATTTTCCCATCTTTATCACATTGTTCTAACTTAACCTCAAAGCCCCACAAGCGGTGTAAATGCTTGAGCATTTCTTTTGTTGATTCGCCTAACGGTATATCTTGATGAGGATAATAGCGGAGTGTCATCGAGCGATCACCATCGACTTGCACATCATAAACTTGAATATTAGGCTCCAGATTACTTAGGTTATACTGCTTGGCTAAATTTTCTCTGATCCGTTGATAACCGATTTCATTATGTATGGCATCAACTTCAATATAGTTATGACTTGAATCATCCACTACACTAAATAATTTCATTTCACGCATTAAGTGGGGTGATAGATATTGGCTGATAAAGCTTTCATCTTTAAAGTTCTTACAAGCAAAATGTAAAGTCTCTAGCCAATCACTCCCAGCTATTTCAGGAAACCAGTGCTTATCTTCTTCCGTTGGCTCTTCACAAATGCGACGAATATCTTGGAACATCGCAAAACCTAAAGCATAAGGGTTTATCCCAGAATAATAAGGGCTATTGTAGGGCGGTTGGTAAACTACATTGGTATGATGATGCAAAAACTCTAGAATAAATTTATCACTAACCACTTTGTTATCATAGAGCGTATTTAAAATCGTGTAGTGCCAAAAAGTAGCCCAGCCTTCATTCATGACTTGGGTTTGTTTTTGCGGATAGAAGTATTGTGAAATCTTCCTTACAATTCTTATTACTTCGCGCTGCCAAGGAACTAAGAGTGGTGCATTCTTTTCAAAAAAATAGAGAATGTTTTCTTGAGGCTCGCTAGGGAAATGTTTCTTCTCTTTTTCTTTGTCGCTCTCAGCTGTTGGTACGGTGCGCCATAAGTCATTAACTTGCGATTGCAGGTATTCTTCGCGGTCTCGTTGACGTTGTAACTCTTCATGCATTGAGATTTTGCTCGGACGCTTGTAGCGGTCAACCCCAAGGTTCATTAACGCATGGCATGAGTCTAAGAGGTTTTCGACCTCTTCAATACCATATTTTTCTTCACAATCCATAATGAATTTCTTGGCAAACACTAAATAGTCAATAATTGAGTCTGCGTCGGTCCATGTAGTGAATAAATAATTATTTTTAAAAAATGAGTTATGACCATAACATGCATGGGCAATGACCAATGCTTGCATCGTCATAGTGTTCTCTTCCATTAAATAAGCAATACATGGATTAGAATTAATCACAATTTCGTAGGCAAGTCCCATTTGACCGCGATGATAACTTTGTTGTGTTTGAATAAACTTTTTACCGTAACTCCAATGATTATAGCCAATAGGCATGCCAACGCTTGAATAAGCATCCATCATTTGCTCAGAGGTGATGATCTCAATCTGATTTGGATAAGTATCAAGACGATAATGCTCTGCTACTTTTTTTATCGCTTGATGGTAGTCTTCTAGTTTTTCGAAGGTCCAATCGGAACTGTCATCGAGTGACTTTGTTATATCCATACCATTGTCCTTATGAAACTGTTTTTTGAAATAGCTCTCTAAATACTGGGTAAATATCTCCAATTTGGCTGATATGCTTAATAGCAAAGTGCGGGTTATCGCCAGCCAATCGTTGATACGCATCCCAAAGTGATTGATGAGCTCTATTGGTTATTTCAATATAACTGTAGTAACGTGAATTAGGTAATATGTCCCGTTGTAATAGCTTGTGGCAAAGAGGGGTGTCATCAGCCCAGTTATCGCCGTCAGACGCTTGTGCAGCGTAAACATTCCACTGACTTGTTGGGTAACGCTCTTGTTGTATCTCATGCATTAATTTCAACGCACTAGACACAATAGTACCGCCTGTTTCTTGCGAATAAAAAAACTCTTGCTCATCGACTTCTTTTGCCTGAGTGTGGTGCCTAATATAAACGACATCAATAGTTTTATAAGTTCTTGATAAAAACAAATACAATAAAATATAGAACCGCTTTGCGATATCCTTGGTCGCTTGGTCCATCGAACCAGAGACGTCCATTAAACAAAACATCACGGCCTTTGAAGAAGGGCAGGGCTGTTTTGTGTAGTTATTAAATTGTAAATCGAAATCATCAATAAAAGGAACGGCTTCAATTTTTTTTCTGAGTGTTTCAATATCACGACAGAGCTGCTGCTTCTCAGGCGAATTTTCGCTAGATAATGCTTCAATTTGCGCTAAACGTTCCTCTAGAACACGTAACTCGCGGCGCTTTCCGGCCGAAAGTGCTATACGGCGCGCTTGAGACTTCCTTAACGAGCGCACTATATTAATGTTATTAGGCAACCCGACATTGGAAAAGCCAGCACGTACGACTTTGTGTTCTAAAATATCCGACACTTGCTTTTTTTCAAGGTTTGGCAGCGCCAAATCTTCAAATAGCAGATCCAAATATTCATCACGGGAGATCTGGAATTGAAACTCGTCTTTTCCCTCTCCGCTATCACTAGCCTCACCTGAGCCACTGCCTGCACCACCGCCACCTTGAGGACGCTCGATGTGATCACCGGTTTGAAACTGATCGTTACCCGGATGTACTCGTTCTTTGACGCCGCCTTGACCTTGGTGAAAAAACGGTTCACTCAGGTCTTTAGTTGGAATAGTAATATTTTCACCAGTCTCAGTATCGGTGACACTGCGGTTGGTAATTGCGTCAGCAACCGACTTTTTTATCTGCTGTTGATGTCGGCGGATAAATCGTTGTCGATTAACGGAGCTTTTATTCTTACCGTTGAGTCTTCGGTCGATAAAATGTGCCATACCGCCTCCTTACTCTTAAGATGCCTTACGAACACGTAAATACCATTCAGTTAATAATCGTACTTGTTTCTGTGTATAGCCTTTTTCGGTCATACGTTGTACGAAGTCAGCATGTTTTTTCTGGTCATCGGCTGACGTTTTATTATTGAATGAGATAACAGGTAATAAATCCTCAGTATTAGAGAACATTTTCTTCTCAATGACTGTGCGTAGTTTTTCATAGCTCGTCCACGCTGGATTATTGCCTGAGTTATTAGCTTTAGCGCGTAAGACAAAGTTAACAATCTCGTTTCTGAAATCTTTTGGATTACTGATCCCAGCTGGTTTTTCAATTTTCTCTAGTTCTTCATTAAGAGCACTGCGATCAAAGAGTTGCCCGGTTTCTGGGTCGCGGTACTCTTGATCTTGTATCCAAAAATCGGCATAAGTAACATAGCGATCAAAGATATTTTGACCATACTCAGAATAAGACTCTAAATAGGCTGTTTGTATTTCTTTACCGATAAACTCGATGTATTGCGGGATTAGGTAGCCTTTTAAATGCTCAAGGTATTTCTCACTGACTTCATCGCTAAATTGTTCCCGTTCAATTTGTTGCTCTAACACATAGAATAGATGAACCGGGTTTGCTGCTATCTCGTTTTGATCGAAGTTAAACACCCGAGATAGAATTTTAAATGCAAAGCGGGTTGATAGACCACTCATGCCTTCAGTGACCCCAGCCGCGTCGCGGTACTCTTGTAAAGACTTAGCACTTGGATCGGTATCTTTGAGTGTTTCACCGTCATAGACCCGCATTTTCGAGTTAATGTTTGAATTCTCAGGGGCGGTTAAGCGAGATAAAATACTAAACTGTGCCAAGATTTTTAACGTGTCAGGTGCACATTGGGCGTCGACAAGTTCAGAGTGTTGAAGTAATTTATCATAAATCTTCATTTCTTCAGTCACGCGTAAGCAATATGGCACCTGCACGATATACACGCGATCTAAGAAAGCTTCATTATTTTTGTTCGACTTAAAGGTTTGCCACTCAGATTCATTGGAGTGAGCTAAGATGATACCGTTAAACGGAATAGCTGATATGCCCTCTGTACCGTTATAGTTACCTTCTTGCGTGGCCGTTAAGAGAGGGTGCAATACTTTAATCGGCGCTTTAAACATTTCAACAAATTCCATTAACCCTTGGTTAGCCCGACAAAGTGCACCGGAATAGGCGTAAGCATCTGGATCGTCTTGCGCGTAATGCTCAAGCTTTCTAATATCGACCTTACCGACAAGCGCTGAGATATCTTGGTTATTCTCATCACCGGGCTCCGTTTTTGAAACTGCAATTTGGTCTAGAATGGATGGATATGTTTTCACTACTTTAAATTTGGTGATATCACCACCAAATTCATGCAAACGTTTAACCGCCCACGGTGACATAATTGTACCTAGGTAACGTTTAGGTATATTGTACTCGTTGGCCAAAATCTCTCCATCTTCATTTTCGTCAAATAATGATAACGGATGGTCATTAACTGGCGAACCTTTAAGCCGATAGATAGGGGTTTTTTGCATTAAACTTTTAAGCTTTTCAGCCAGAGATGATTTACCGCCCCCAACAGGACCTAGTAAGTAAATGACTTGTTTCTTTTCTTCTAAACCCTGCGCTGAGTGTTTAAGGTAAGAGACGATTTGGTCAATGGCATCTTCCATACCATAAAAATCTTCAAAGGCCGGGTAACGATTGACCACACGGTTAGAGAAAATACGGCTTAAGCGTGGGTCTGTAGCAGTATCAACAACTTCTGGTTCACCAATCGCAAGCAATAAACGTTCTGCTGCGGTTGCATAACAGCTGCTATCTTTTTTACAGAGACTTAAGAACTCTTGTAAGGTGTACTCTTCTTCTTTTGTTGTTTCGTATCTGTCTTGGTAGTGATTAAATATAGACATGGCATTCCCCTTGAGTTTGCGATGGCTTATTAAACGACCTAAATACTAAGCCACTAATTTGTTTCCTATCTTTAAATTAAACTTAGACTCATAACTAAATGAAAGCCAGTAACTTTCATAAATTAAATTTTGCTTACATCATATATAGACAAGTACAGTAGGGGATTAATTTCATTTATTTTTTGTAAAAAAGGGAGGGGATGAAACGGTCAAAAAATTGACAATAAAAAAGAGTCCATTAAGGACTCTTTGTCAAGGTGCTAACTAATTCTTTTTTGTTATAAAAAAGGTGTTAGTTAATTAGGTTTAGCTTAGCCAGCGAAGTTTGCAGCAGCAAATTCCCAGTTAACTAATGCCCAAAAACCGTTTAGGTAGTTAGGGCGTACATTGCGGTAATCAATGTAGTAAGCATGTTCCCATAGGTCAACAGTCATTAGCGGTGTAACACCTTCGTCTGTTAACGGTGTTGCAGCATTGCTCGTATTAACGATTGCTAGGCTACCGTCAGCATTTTTTACTAACCAAGTCCAGCTTGAGCCAAAGTTGTTAACTGCTTTGTCATTAAACGCTGCAACGAACTCTTCGAAAGAACCGAAAGTAGCATTGATTGCATCACTTAGAGCGCCTGTTGGCTCGCCGCCGCCATTAGGGCTTAGGCTGTTCCAGTAAAATGTGTGGTTCCAGATTTGTGCTGCATTGTTGAAAACGCCACCTTCAGAAGTCTTAACGATTTCTTCTAGTGATTTGCTCTCAAGGTCAGTACCTTCGATTAAACCGTTAAGTTTAGCAACGTAAGTTGCATGGTGTTTACCGTGGTGAAACTCTAAAGTTTCTTGTGAAATGTGTGGTGCTAATGCATCAATTGCATATGGTAACGCTGGAAGTTCGAACGCCATGGTTTATCTCCTAGATAAAATTGCCTATTTTTGGCTCACATTAATTATTATTCGGCATTATAATACATCAAGAAATTGATTTGGGTCAAAAATGAATGTAATCTTTGCCAACTAATTTAATATGCTTAAACCCGCAGTAATAATAGGGTTTAGTGTCGATACACGACAAGGTACAATAAGCATAAGATAAATATCTTTATCGCTAACCTTAAGGTGTTATCAAAGGAACTCAAATGGAAACTATCGATAAAATTAAAGAGCAAATCTCAGAAAACCCAATTATCTTGTATATGAAGGGTTCACCAAAGCTACCTAACTGTGGCTTTTCAGCACAAGCATCTCAAGCGATCATGAGCTGTGGTGAGAAATTTGCGTATGTAGATATTCTACAAAATCCAGATATCCGTTCAGAACTGCCAAAGTATGCTAACTGGCCAACTTTCCCACAATTATGGGTTGATGGCGAGTTAGTCGGTGGTTGTGACATTATCCTTGAAATGTTCCAACAAGGTGAATTACAGCCGTTATTGAAAGAAACCGCTGAAAAATATTCAACTGAACAATAAATTTAATAAATGCTCAACTTTTGAGCGAAATACAAACGGAGATTAATATGAGCGTATTAGTAGGTCGTCCTGCACCGGACTTCACAGCAGCAGCAGTACTTGGTAACGGTGAAATCGTTGATGCTTTCACTCTTAGCGAAGCAATCAAAGGCAAAAAAGCTGTTGTTTTCTTCTACCCACTAGACTTCACTTTCGTATGTCCATCTGAGCTATTAGCTTTCGACCATCGTTTTGAAGAGTTCCAAAAGCGTGGCGTTGAAGTAATCGGTGTTTCTATCGACTCTCAATTCTCACACAACGCATGGCGTAACACGCCAGTTAACGAAGGTGGTATCGGCCCAGTTCGTTACACTCTAGTTGCTGACGTTAAGCACACTATCTGTCAAGCATACGACGTTGAGCATCCAGAAGCTGGCGTTGCATTCCGTGGTTCATTCTTAATTGATGAAGAAGGTAACGTACGTCATCAAGTAGTTAACGACCTACCATTAGGCCGTAACGTTGACGAAATGCTACGTATGGTAGATGCACTACAATTCCACCAAGAAGTTGGCGAAGTATGTCCAGCTGGTTGGAACCAAGGTGACAAAGGTATGGACGCTTCTCCAGCAGGCGTTGCTTCTTACCTTTCAGAAAACGCTGACAAACTATAATTTGTAGTTTTAGTTAGATTTAAAAGGCTGCTTTTGCAGCCTTTTTTGTTTTAAAACAAAAGAATTAAAATAAAATAACTGATAATAAGTAGCGTAATTAATTACATTAAGGTTCGCTATGGACAGTTTTGACCTCTTCGTGCTCGCTAGAGTATTACATATTGTCGCTGTTGTATTATGGATTGGCGGTGTCGGCTTAGTCACTTTGGTCTTGATTCCTTCATTAAGAGCAATGACCGCTCCCTCCCAACGCCTTGCACTATTTGAACAACTGGAAGGGCGTTTTGCGAAACAAGCAAAATGGCTGACCGTGATCACCATGCTATCTGGCGTTTATATGATTGAATTTCTTAATGCATGGTCGCGCTATTCTTCGTTCGAATTTTGGTGGATGCACCTAATGACGTTCATTTGGCTTATATTTTCTTTAGTACTGTTTGTTTTTGAACCATTATTTTTACATCGCTGGTTTCATCAACAGGCTGAAAAGGATAGTGAACATGCGTTTATGTGGTTACATCGCATGCATCAAGTGCTGCTGAGTTTAAGCTTGATAGCGATTGCGGGAGCAATGGCTGGGTCTCATGGCTATTCCTTTCATTAATTAACGCCTTAAATGCATGATTA
Organism: Psychrobium sp. 1_MG-2023; assembly: GCF_030689115.1. Lineage (NCBI taxonomy): Bacteria > Pseudomonadati > Pseudomonadota > Gammaproteobacteria > Alteromonadales > Shewanellaceae > Psychrobium > Psychrobium sp. 1_MG-2023. Next base: position 44,373 of record NZ_JAUYVJ010000027.1, read on the forward strand.
AGCCTATGACATTTAAAATGTAGCTTGTTATTATTCTGCCTAATGGATTCATACTATTAAGGAAGATATGACATGAAATATTTCTTATTATTTTGGTTGGTTATTACATCGGCCTATTCTGTTCAGGCGTACACATCACCAAAGCAACCGAGTCAGCCACCACAGGCTACTTTACCTTATTCTGTATATGCAAAATTACCCGCAAAGAGTTTATTAACAATATCCCCTTCTGGAAACCGTATGGCGTATCGCCATAAAGAAGGCGATGATGATTATCTAGTTGTCATGGACCTAAATAGTGGTGAGGTGGTTGGTGGTACAGGCCTAACGTCGGTAAACCCTGATACCGCTTACTTCATTGATGAAAACCGTATTGTGTTGGTCGCATCAGTAAATAGCAGGATCTTCGGCTTTAGAGGAAGACATGATATTAGTGCGGCTTTTTCATATAACATCAAAGAAAAAACAATTAGCCAGTTGTTAATCGCAGGTAAAGGTATTTATCGCGGGCAGAGCAATTTAGGGAATGTTGTAGGGTTATCAGAAGATAGAAAACATGCATATATGCCAGCGTGGCATACGAAGCATGCCTATAGTCTATTAAAAGTCAATCTTGATAAAACGCGTAAACCAAGGGTCCATAAGAAAGGGACTTCAGATACGATAGACTTTTTTATTGATGGAAGCGGACTGGTCCTAGCGCGAGAACGCTTTTATAACCGACGTAATGTTCACATCTTAGAGTCATGGCAGCAGGGAGAGTGGAAAGTTATTTATCGAGAAGAGACTGATATACGCTCTGTTGGTTTTGTTGGTGTTACGCCAGACGGTAAAAGCCTAGTCATGCAGCGACATAATAGCACCTTGGGTCGTTGGGCTTACCATACTATTTCGTTAGAAGATGGCAGGGTGAGTGATGCCATCTTCAGCAAAAAAAACCATGATGTTGAAGTTGTCTTAACTGATATTAACCGAGTCGTTTATGGCGTACGTTATTCAGGGTTTAAGCCATCATATGAGTTCTTTGAGACAAAACTAAACGCTCGCCTTAAAGGGGTAGCAAAAGTGTTACCTGAACTAGCGATCACTATTACAGACTATACACCTGATTGGTCTACAATTATTTTTCACATCGAAGGAGACAGTAGTGCAGGGGATTACATTCGATATAAAGATGGCTCATTAGACTTATTGACGCATGGACGACCGGATGTAAAGGCGCAGCACATTAATCCTATTGAGGTTTACTCATTTAAAGCTCGTGACGGGTTAACTATTCCGACGTTATTGACACTACCTAAGCACCTTGAACCAAAGAATTTACCTGCAATCATGCTTCCCCATGGCGGCCCTGAATCATACGATAAAATAAGGTTTGATTGGTTGACCCAATATTTTGCTTCACAAGGTTACTTAGTGATTCAACCTCAATTTAGAGGCTCTAAAGGCTTTGGCGCTGAACACTTAAGCCAAGGTCATGGCGAGTGGGGGTTAAAGATGCAAGATGATTTAACTGACGCAGTTGGTGCATTGATTAAAGAGGGTAAAATAGATGCAAATCGAGTTTGTATTGTAGGAGCCAGTTATGGTGGTTATGCGGCACTGGCTGGAGCCGTATTTACCCCCAATTTATACCAGTGCGCTGTTTCAATTAATGGCGTGAGTGATGTGAAACAGATGCTCCGTACAGAAAAACATCAGCACGGTTCAGATCATTGGGTCGTATCCTATTGGCAAAAATTACTTCTAAACGGAAGTGTGGAGTCTGATCATTTGGAAACGATATCACCAATCAATTTTGTCAAAGACATTAAGGCGCCTGTTTTACTGATTCATGGTGAACATGACTTAGTGGTTCCAATGAGCCAATCAAAAGACATGCATGAGGAAATGGAAGATACAGACAAAGAGGTTTCTTTTATCACTTTAGAAAAGGGTAATCATTATTTAAGTAATAGCAAAAATAGAGAAAAAGCCCTTAAAGCTATTGATCTGTTTATTAAGCAGCACTTACCTTAACAATAATACTAATTTAGTTTGGCAAGTCCTATATTCTTTAAGGCTTGCCTAGCTTATATTCTAATGCACCGAGTTGATAACAGGTTCTTATTTTGAAAAAACTAATGTTAGTTATTATTACCGCTTTTTTCTTCTTATCCAGCTGTGCTGTTATACCTCACAAAAAAGAAGTGTTAAAAGCTGTTAGTGAAGAGTATTTTTCTGTCTATGCTACGCGTACCGACCTAAAACGGTTAATGTCTTTTTATGCCGAAGACGCACAACTCTTTGACATTATTTATGGTAATCACTTAGAAGGTCAAAAACAAATAAGTGACTTCTTCGCGTGGGATCAGGGCCAGTTCAAGTTAATTGACGGTAATAGGGTGTTAACTGTGACTCAGCATATCGTCGATAAAGACACGGTAGTGACAGAGGGGGTATTTAATGCATTCGAGTTTAATGGTCAAACGATGGGGCCGTGGCTATTTATAATCATTCAAAAATTTGATGTAAACAATAAAATCATTAAGCAGACAGATTGGATTAACTATACGCCAAGATCACAATTTTTAGGCGGGAAAAACATGAACCAACAATGAATAATAATTAAATGTTTGAATCAACGACCATAATGCGTGACTAGGGGATAATATGAAGAATAATAATTTACAAAGATTACTAGGCATTGAACTACCAATTATTCAATCTCCAATGGCTGGCGTACAAGATAGCGCGTTAGCGATAGCGGTAAGTAAGGCTGGTGGTTTAGGCTCGTTGCCGTGTGGTATGTTGACGATTGATAAAATTGTTCGTGAAATGACATTGATCAAGCAGGCAACGACCGCTCCTTGCAACTTAAATTTTTTCTGTCATCAGATGCCCCAATACAATGAAGCGAGACAGATCAAGTGGCGGAGCACACTCGAGCATTATTTTACAGAACTTGGCGTTGAGATTGAGTCATCACCACAGGGAGCAAGTCGTGTTCCTTTTAGTCACCAAATTGCTGATGCCATTGAACCATTCAGTCCAGAGGTTATTAGTTTTCACTTTGGGCTTCCTGAGCGATCGTTATTGCAACGAATCAAAGGGTGGGGCTGTAAGGTTATATCTACAGCCACAACAGTCAAAGAAGCTCTGTGGCTAGAAGCTAATGGTGCCGATGCCATTATTGCTCAAGGGTTAGAAGCTGGTGGGCACCGAGGCATGTTTTTATCCAATGATCTAACAACTCAATTGGGAACGATAGCCCTGGTGCCACAGATTATTGACCAAGTCACTATTCCAGTCATTGCTGCCGGTGGCATCGCTGATCGGCTGGGGGTAGAAGTCGCATTGCAGTTGGGTGCATGTGCCGCACAAGTTGGAACTGCTTATTTATTATGCTCCGAAGCAACAACATCCCAATTGCATCGAGCCGCAATAACCAGTGAACAATCACAGCATACCGCACTGACTAATATTTTTTCCGGTAAACCTGCCCGTGGTATCGTTAATCGCAGCATGCAAGAGTTAGGTTATCTTAGCGCCGATGCTCCTGCATTTCCTTATGCCTCTATTGAAATGGGGCAATTACGCCAGCGTGCTGAACAACAGGGGCGAACTGATTTTACTCCGCTATGGTGCGGACAAAATACGATGGGGTGTAAAGAAGTTTCAGCAACAGAGCTTACCTTACAGTTAGCAGGGAAAGTGCTTTAACAACGCTTTTCAACCAGGGAGTCAATACGTGAAAAAAGTCTACCTATTTGATTGGGGAGATACCTTAATGGTTGATCACCCAGGTTCTCATGGCAAAATGTGTGATTGGCAAACGGTTAATGCTGTGGATGGAGCATCTGACGTTTTGGCATTGCTATCTCAATTTTATTCAATCTATATCGCCACCAATGCCGACAACTCAGCGGCAGTTGATATTGAGAAAGCTTTTATACGTGTTGGCCTTGCACAGTATATCTCGGGATATTTTTGCAAAGCCAACTTAGGCTGCGGTAAAGCAGACGCTCATTTTTACCCATCAATCATCAACCTTTTAGGTGTTAAGGCTAAACAGGTTACAATGGTGGGTGATAGTGTTGACAACGATGTCTTACCAGCATTAAAGGCAGGGCTAGACGCCGTGTGGTTTAACCGCTTGTCAATAGAAATAGAAACTGAATTTAAACAGGTGAAAACCCTGAGAGAGCTGTGTTGAACTGAGTTAACTTAAAATAAATGCCGGGTCATGTCATTACTTTCAGTGATTGAGCCCTATGGCTCTTTTATAGAGTCTTCAATAGAGATAATGATAGTGGCCTTTACCGACTAGCGGTAATCCCTATTTGATGTACAAGATTAAAGGTACTTTGTGCCCCCAAGTGCTTTAATAAGCGTGATTATTGTGCGGTTAAGTTTAAACTCATATTTAAAATTGTCAGATTAAATATGAACTATTACAATTTCAGTTGAACCTTATTTATGCTTACTAATCATATTACTTGAACGTTAAATTACCTCACAGGTGTAAAAATGAATAAACCTTTCTATCTGTTATTTACTGCAATTCTTTTATCTGGATGCACTAATCAGAGTCTGTACGAGTCGGGCCAAAATTACCAAAAAAGTAAGTGTATTCAAGAGGCTCAAACTGCCGAGCAACACAAGCAATGCCTCACCCAAGAACGTCAATCGTTTAAAGAATATGAGCAAGAGCGTCAGGAAGTCATTGGTAAGAAATAGTTTTAAAGCTCATGGTGTTTACACACTGTGGTTCACTATTTGATGAGGTGGAATAGATAATATAATGGTGAATGGTACCTCGAGCCAGCTGAGTTTATTTTTATGCCACGGTAGTTTATGAGGTTGTGTTAACAAATATGCTTTCTACGAAGCCGATAGTCGTTCATTCTCATACTTGTTCACAAGGTTTATAAATGAGCGGTGCTCACTGAACACAAGGACGTTTACACTTGAAAAAAGCTTTGCTTTCCTTTTTTAGTCTCCTGTTACTGCTTATTATTAGTGTTAGTTTATTTAGCCGATACAGTGGTCTTGGCATCAGGGTGTACGACGGTAAATATATCGGATACTCACCCCAAACGCATGAGTGGTTATTTGTCGAGTATCAGAATGTGCCATTAGTGCATGACGGTCCTTATGTATTTAACCAAGGCGATAAACGGTTTGCTTGGTATGTGACAGGCGATGGTGATGGTGACACGACAGCAACAAAGATAGCTGTTGCTGATAAGGTTGATGTGACTGTTGAAAACGACGCAGCAACAACATTTGAAGTTGAACTAAGAAGCAGTTACCCGCGATCATCATTAAGTTATGACAAGCCAAGTAAGGTGTTAGCCATGTCTGATCTCGAAGGAAATTTTGACGCCATGACAGGATTGTTACACGCAAATGGTGTAATCAATGACGCTCTCGATTGGCGTTATGGTTCTGGTCACTTAGTACTGATAGGCGACATGGTTGACCGAGGAATTAATGTTGTCCCCTTGTTATGGCTTATTTATAAGCTTGAGGCACAAGCTCAGTTAGCTGGAGGCCAAGTTCACTATGTACTGGGAAATCACGAGCGCTATTTGTTACATGGTGGGATTAAGTCCATCGCTAGAAAGTATTATGGTAGCTCAAGAGCTATAGGGTTATCGCCCAAAGCGCTCTGGTCTGAATCCTCGGAGCTTGCTCAGTGGTTACAGAGCAAACCAGCGATGATAAAGCTAGGCGACACGTTATATGTGCACGGTGGGGTTTCTCCTTACGTCCTTGAGCAGCAACCGACACTTGGGCGCATTGATGCCGAAGTAGAAGAGCGCTTCGTATTGCGCGACCTAGCTAAAGGTTTTGCAGAAAGTGGTTTTTTAAATGGTCATGAAGGCCTCTTATTTTATCGTAACTTAGCCAAGGATATGACACATCGTGGCCAAGGCGAAAAAGCTCAGATAGAACATGTCGAGCGGGTCTTATTGACCTTCAATGCCTCTCGAATTGTAATTGGTCACACCTTGACAGAACATGTTGGTCATGATTTTGATCGAAAAGTGATTAGAGTCGATGTGCCTCATGGCAGAGGGATTAATGAAGCATTACTCATTGAGAATGAAAACTTGTGGCGAGTAGATAGCAAGGGGAATAGATTCCCTTTAAGTAAAGCTAAAAATTTTGTTTTTCATTGAGTTAGCTGGGGTTGGCATAAAGCTTGTGTTCTAACTACTAATTGAGTTTCACTAAATTCACCACCTTTTCATGATAGGAATTTCGCTAAATAGTTAGTCTTGTCCCTTACAGGTTTTAACTGCATGGTATTTTTTCCCGATAGTATCTGTAGATAGTTATCGTTCCTCGTTTATTAAAGGCTGGACAGAAGCGAAAGCTTTATCAATACTATTGGCTCAAGAATTATCCCAAAACAAACTGAGTAATTGATGCTTAGAGACGTTGTTTGGCCTATAAAATATACAGGGATTAATAAAGTGTTTGGTTTAAAACAAAAAAAGAACGATTTTTCAGTGTTAATGGTATGCATGGGTAACATCTGTCGCTCGCCAACCGCAGAAGCTGTTTTGAAAAAAAAGTTGGATCAACAGGAGGTAGCAGTGACTGTTGATTCTGCGGGGACAATAGCCTTTCATCAAGGAAAAAAGCCTGATCCGCGGTCGATGATGGTTGCAGAAGCTAAAGGGTACAGTTTTAAAGGGATGCGGTCTCGCCCGGTAGTCGATCAAGACTTTCATGATTTCGATTTTATTTTAGCGATGGATGAAGATAACGAGCGTGAACTTTTATCGCGTTGCCCCAAAGAGCTGCAGTATAAAATACAACTACTTCTTAACTTTAGGAGTGCTTGTGACGATGCTGTGACAACGGAAGTACCCGATCCTTATTACGGTGGCAGCAAAGGTTTTGACTTGGTGTTAGCGCTAATAGAGCAGGGCTGTGATGGCTTAATTGAGCACTTACAGTTGGAATTAAAGAACAAGCGAGATTCCGGCTAAAAGCACGCCGGAACGACAGTATCGGGGGCGGGTACATATACCATTCTGAAAGTGTTAAATTTAGGATCTTAGTTTCATTCTTAACAGCGAGATTCTGGTTAAAGCGTGCATGAGTGATGCTGTAGGGTTAACTCATACATTTTCACTATTTATACTTTTCTACATAAACAAAAAAAGCAGTGATTTCTCACTGCTTTTTATTATCCAAACATATTGCCTAAACGATTGTTAGTCGCTTACTGCTAGCGTTATTTCGCTAGCATAGGACCACTTGACGCTCTGCTTGTTGCTTGCTGTGTGCTGGTTGCCTTATTACTGCGGTGGAACGGTATACGTTGCTCCGCAGGCATTGGTTGCACTGCAACACCACTATGAACAGCTGGAGCAGCTTTTGGCGTAGTGACTGGTGCGCTAGCGTGCCCCTTAACTGTCGTCACTGTTGCTGTTGTTTGTTGAGTTGCTGCTTTTTCCGATGCTTCAGCAGTATTTTCAACAACTGGTGCAGTAACAGCTTCTTCGACGATTGGCGCTTCAACCACTGGTGCTTCAACTACTGGTGCTTCAACTACTGGATCAGCTGCAACTGTTGGTTCAGTGACTACTGGCGCTGCTTCAATCACTGGAGCTTCAACAACTGGCGCAGGAGCTTCAACGGCAACTACTTCTTCAACTGCCTCGTTAGGCGTTTCAATCGATGGAGCTGGTGCTTCTTCAGCAACTTTAACTGGGGCCGCTTCCACTGCTTCAACTGATTGTTCTGCGACAGGTTCGATAGTCGCTTCAACAGGTGTCGCTTCAACAGTTGTTTCTACAACAGGTGTCGCTTCAACAGTCGTTTCTACAACAGATGTTGCTTCAACTTGAGTTTCAGTCACTGGTGCTTGTTCAACGTCAACTTGTTGTGCGGCTTGTTGTTGCTCTTGAGCAACCTCAGCAGCTAACTCGTCAGTTGTTTTAATTGGGTAACGCGCTTCAACCGCTTCATCGTTGTTATTACGATCTTGGCGATTACGACGCTGACCTGAAGAGCGCAAATGACGCGGAGAGCGACGATTACGACGACGGTTATTTTGACCATCTTCCTTCTCGTTGGCATGCTCAGTATTGTTACCTGCGTTTTCAGAAGCAACTTTCTCTGCTGTTGTTACATCTGTGTTCACGGCGTCATTTTGAACGCTTGCTTTAACAGGCACTGCAGGCTGCTCTGTTTCAACAGTCTTGTCTTCAGCGCCAGAACGCACTTTCTTACGCATATTACGACGTTGACGGCGTTGTGCTACTTGCTCTTCTTGCGAATTAGCATTGTCATGCTTTGCCTGTGACGGTTTAGGATTGCGTGGTTTTCTCGGCTTACGACGATTCTCGCTACGCTCTTTACTCTCTTCTTTATTATCACGAAGATCGGCACTTTCGCGCTCGTTTTCACCTTTATTGTCGTTAGGGCGACGGTTTCCCTGACGATTGCGATTACGATTGCGATTGCGGTTACGGTTGCGGTTGTTATTGTACTTGTTCTTTGGCTTTTCTGGCTCTTCCTGTTTCTTTTCTTCTTCTTGAGGCTCTTGAACGAATAAGCCTTTAATGAAGCCTGCAATTTTAGCAAACAGTGACGGTTGAACTGCTTGTGCTTGTGGCGTCGCTGGAGCCGTTTGAACTGGCGCGGCTTGCGGTGCTTCAACTGGTGTCACAGGTGGTGGCGTTGCAGGTGCAGAAATACCTTTTAGAACAGGCTCATTCTTACTAATTTCAGATTTTAATAAGCGCGACTCGTATTCGTTATCTGCATCAGTTTCTTTCACTAACTCGTAGCTACTTGCGCTGACTTTATCATCGTTACGATGACGGATAACTTCATAATGTGGTGTTTCTAGGTTGACGTTAGGAACGATAATTACATGTACATCATGGCGTGTTTCAATGACACGAATTGCTTTGCGCTTCTCATTTAATAAGTAGGCAGCAACGTTCACAGGTACTTGTGCTTCGATTTGTGCCGTTGAATCTTTGATCGCTTCTTCTTCCATTAAACGAAGAATTGATAATGCTAATGACTCAGTACCACGAATAGTACCTTGACCGACACAACGTGGACAAATGTGAGTGCTTGATTCACCTAAACTTGGACGAATACGCTGACGCGACATTTCCATTAAGCCAAAGCGAGAAATACGACCAACTTGGATCTTAGCACGATCAACTTTGAGCGCATCACGTAATTTGTTTTCTACTTCACGTTGGTGTTTAACCGATGACATATCGATGTAATCGATAACCACTAAGCCACCAAGGTCACGCAAACGTAATTGGCGTGCAATTTCAACAGAGGCTTCTAAGTTGGTATTAAACGCTGTTTCTTCAATATCACCGCCTTTAGTTGCGCGGGCAGAGTTAATGTCGATTGAGGTTAATGCTTCAGTTGGGTCAATAACAATCGAACCACCAGAAGGAAGGCGAACCTCACGTTGGAACGCTGATTCAATTTGCGTTTCAATTTGATAGTGAGTAAACAGTGGTACTTCACCAGTGTATTGTTTAACACGGTTTAAGTAATCAGGGCGAACCACACTGATGTGCTCACGTGCACTTTCAAATACACGAGGGTGGTCAATTAAAATCTCACCAATATCGCGGCGTAAGTAATCGCGCATTGCACGAACAATCACGTTACTTTCTTGGTGGATTAGAAACGGAGCAGGGCGCGAACTAGCTGCTTCTTTAATAGCACGCCAGTGATTTTCAAGGATATCTAAATCGTATTGTAGTTCTTCAGAGGCTTTGCCGACACCAGCTGTACGAACGATAACGCCCATACCTTTTGGCATCGTCAACGATGAAAGTGCGGCTTTTAGTTGAGTGCGCTCTTCACCTTCTATACGACGAGAAATACCACCTGCACGAGGGTTATTTGGCATTAGGACTAAGTAACCACCGGCTAGACTGATAAAGGTAGTCAGTGCAGCCCCTTTGTTACCGCGCTCTTCTTTGTCGATTTGAACGATAACTTCTTGGCCTTCCTTAATCACATCTTTGATGTTAGGGCGACCTTTGAATGAATAACCGTCAGGGAAATATTCGCGAGCAATTTCTTTTAGCGGTAAGAAACCGTGACGCTCTACACCGTAGTCAACAAATGCGGCTTCAAGGCTAGGTTCAACGCGGGTGATAGTACCTTTGTAGATATTGGCTTTAGTTTGTTCATGACCAGGACTTTCAATGTCCAGATCATACAAGGTTTGGCCATCCACAAGGGCGACCCGCAACTCTTCAGATTGAGTTGCGTTAATTAACATTCTTCTCATGTTGGAAACTCTTCCATAAATGGTTGCCAAATGAGCAGTATTCTATTGATTCCGGTAGCCTTTCATACAGTCTCTCGACAGGGAGGCTAGTGCAAAACATTGTTAGGTTTTACCTAACTTAATCGATGAAAAATAATAAAATTTTACTCGTGTGCAGCAGTTCAAAACTAAAGCTAGCTCAACAGTTTAGCGTTTTTTAGTGAACACGCTAATTAAAGGAGGCTTAAAACTTACTCTGTCTGTGTACATTGGTTCAAATACAAATTATTTATGCATTGTGTTGCGAGTTACTCTTTAGCTAACAAATTACCTTGTGTGCCATCGTGTCTAATGGTCATCTATTTTTCACAAGTAATCTATCTTCAAAAGCCAGAATTGATGTTCTGGATGAGCTAAATGTTTTTTAAAGTGTCTCTTTTTGTGCATGAGAACACTGACGTTCTATTTAACGTTTTCAACACCGATATTGTCGGTGTGCTTTATAATCAATAACTCTAAAATCTTTTGCTCAGCGCAGTGTCGTCATCCCGACGATTTGCCTGTTTTTATTCCGGTAAAACCCATATTAACTGGTCATTTTTACAACGGTTTTTTAATGTAACGAACGTGTAAATCGAAATTTAGTGGGTTCGTAAAAATTTTTAAATATTTTTTGTTTCTTTGCTGGGACTAATTTTAGCTATTATTCGCACGGTTATTTGTGCAAACCGTGTTTTTAACTTAATGATATTACGTAACTTTTGCTACATAATTGCATAAAATTAGTTAATTAATAAACTTTCATTACGAAACATAACCAGAAAGAAGGCCTGATTATCCCACTAAACGAATTGAACTGCCACAATTCTTTACTAACAAATCAAACAAATAATACTAAAAATTGAAACAATTAAAAAAATGGAGCCTTTGCGAGATAGACCATGACGGTGAAGTGATTATTCGGTTACAATAGCCGCTATGACAGATATTCAAAAACAAGACGCGCCAAAAGTGCAGTTTGTCACTATTGATGACAATCATGCCGGGCAGCGCATAGATAATTTCTTAGTAACTTTTTTAAAAGGTGTTCCTAAGAGTAGAGTGTATCGAATTTTACGTAAGGGTGAAGTTCGGGTAAATAAAAAACGTATTAAGCCCGTATATCGTTTGGCTGATGGCGACATTGTGCGTATTCCTCCGATTCATGTGTCAGAAGAAAAAGCATTGCCAAACGCTAAACTCGAAAAAATTGCTTCATTAGAGAAGCATATTATCTTCGAAGATAAATATTTAATGGTCATTAATAAACCATCTGGCATCGCGGTCCATGGTGGCAGCGGCTTAAAATTTGGTTTAATTGAAGGGTTAAGAGCATTACGTCCCGATGCCAAATTTCTAGAGTTGGTACATCGTTTAGATAGAGATACCTCTGGTTGTATCTTAGTCGCTAAGCGTCGTAGTACATTGCGTGCACTACACGAACAACTCCGTGAAAAAACGGTTGAGAAAAATTATCTGGCACTTGTGCTAGGGCAATGGGATAAAGCAGATAAAGCTGTAAACGCACCATTACTTAAGAACACACTACAATCGGGAGAACGTATTGTCCGTGTGAATCCAGAAGGTAAAGAAAGCTACACTAAATTTAAGATTGTTCAACGCTTTGAAAATTGTACCCTAGTACAGGCGAGCCCTGTTACCGGCCGTACGCACCAAATTCGTGTTCATACCCTACACACTGGCCACCCAATCGCTGGCGATGACAAATATGGTGATCGTCAATTTGATAGTGAAATGAAAAAATCTGGCTTAAATCGCTTGTTCCTTCATTCGGCTAGTTTACGCTTCTTCCATCCGAACGAAGAAACTACAATGTTCTTTGAAGCGCCAATGGATGATTCCCTTAAAGCAACTGTTGCTGCATTAAGGAAAACATGAGTTACCAATTAGTGCTATTTGATTGGGATGGTACGGTGATGGACTCCATTGACCGTATTGTCTCCAGTGTAAAAACGGTTGCCAAACGTGCACAGCTAACTGAACCAACGGCAGATCAAGTACGAGATGTTATTGGTCTTAGCTTAGCACCAGCGCTTGAAGTTTTGTTTCCGAAAATCACTGAACATCAAATTAATCTACTACAAGGTTACTATCGTGACGAATATGAAGAGTATGACGATACGGCAACACCGATTTTTGATGGTATTGAGCAAGTCCTGCAATATTTTCAGCAGCAAAACATTCAACTTGCTGTCGCAACGGGAAAAACTCGTGCTGGGTTAGATAGGTTGTTAGAAGAGAGTGGTTTGAGTCACTATTTTTGCGATTCAATGACCGCCGATGAAGCTAAGTCCAAACCTGATCCTGACATGATCAATCGCTTAGCAGCGCGCCACAATATCGAAAAGCAACATATCTTAATGATTGGTGATTCTATTTTAGATATTGGTATGGCCAACAATGCCGGTGTTGACAGTATCGCCGTTAGTTATGGTGCCCACACTCATGAGAAGTTGAGTAAGCAGCAACCATTAGCCATTGTTGCCAAACCACAAGAAATTATTGATATCGTAAAAAGAGTCGGTCAACCAACAAAATAAACGTCCTCTTAAAGGTGTTTTGTTCTGGATTTCGGTCTTATTCTGATAGTGATAAAAATCGAGATTCCGGCTAAGAGCATGCCCGAATGACAAAAGTATCGTCGTTGCGGCAGTGTGTTAACCGGAATCTTATTACGCTTATGACTCATCCCAGCAGCAAAGGATTTCAAGAGGTCCTGAATAAAAGACTTTCAGGACGACGAACTCACTGTGTTTCTGGTAATGTTTCAGCCAAAGTCTATGGTTCTTCCGTTGTTCCGGCAGTGTGTTAACCGGAATCTTATTACGCTTATGACTCATCCCAGCAGCAAAGGATTTCAAGAGGTCCTGAATAA